>CAUHBW010000093.1 GCA_959604115.1 uncultured Bilophila sp.
ATGTGTTTTATCGTAATTTGGTGGGGGGGTTGGGGTTTGGTAAACTTTCTTGAGAAAGTTACCCTCTCCCCTCCCACGCATGTTTACCCCAACACCGCGGAATGCGTCAGAGCGTGGCCGGCGGAGAAGGCGCGGGCTTCAAAGGTGCCGATGCCCCAGTACTCCTGCACGACGGGGGCGAAGAGAAGGGGATCGATGAGTGAGGGATCGGGCAGACCGTCTTCACGCATGCAGGCGGAGTCGATTTTCACGTCCATGATTTCGCCGATGAACTGCGTGTGCGAGCCGAGATCGACCGTCTGGGACAGGGTCAGTTCGACGATGAGGGGACACTCGGCGATGCATGGGGCGTCCACGTGCTCGGCGGGAATGGGCGTCAGGTTCAGGGCGGTGAACTTGTCGCTGTCGCGTCCGGAGTGCATGCCCGCGAAATCGGACTGGGCCGCGAGCTTGCGCGAGGGAATATTGATGGTGAAGGACTTGCGCTCAAGGATGGCGTCGTAGGTCCAGCGGCTTTTGCGGATGGAAACGGCGATGCTCGGCGGCTGGGAGGCGCAGATGCCCCCCCACGCGGCGGCCATGATGTTGGGACGGCCCGTATGATCGTACGTGCCCACGAGAAACAGCGGAGTCGGCAGAATAAACGGCTTTGCGCCCAGAGACTGGAACATGCGATTGCCTCATACATGTTGAAAAGGGGTGACAGGAAACGCGTTCGTTGTGTCAGAGAATGCAACGCCGCGCAAGGGCGTTGGAGGGGGCGGGGCGTTCCGGGCGGGGCGGAGAGGCATTCCCCGCTTGACCCCGGAAAGAGCTTGTGGCATAAGACGGATTCAACACGCCGGGATGGTGGAATTGGTAGACGCAGCGGACTCAAAATCCGCCGGTGGCAACACCTTGCGAGTTCAAGTCTCGCTCCCGGTACCAGAATGGAATGAGGCGGTTACGAAGAACGTAGCCGCCTTTTTTCGTGTTTTTGCGTTGGTTGGAACGTCTCTTATTTTTTGTTGTGGGGGCTTGCCGCGTAGTAGTCACCGAACGATGCGTAGCAGATGCCGCCGATGACGAGGACGCCCCCGATCATCTGGGGGAACGTCATGGATTCACCGAGCAGGAGAGCGGCTTCGAGGCTCGCGAACAGGGGGATGCTGTTGTAGATGATGCCCGCCCGGACCATGCCGATGCGTTCCACCGAAAGATTCCACGACAGGAAGGAAACGACGGACGCGCCGACGCCGATGTAGACGAGGGCGCTCAGGATGCCCCAGTCCATGTGCCCCGGCCCGTGCACGGCGGTTTGCCAGAGCATCGGGGGAAGCAGACCGAGCACACCGATGCCGATGACCAGCGTGAGGAAGGCGGTCTGGGGGAAGCCTTTGGGCCGGTAGCGGAGCATGAGGCTGTATACGGCGAACAGGCACACGGAGGTCATCATCCAGAGGTCGCCTTCCGCGAACCGAAGTCCGAGCAGGACGTCGAGGCTGCCGCGCGAGACGAGCACGACGACGCCGAGAAAGGCCCCGCACAGGCCGATGAGCTGGAATCGCGAAAGCCGTTCGCGGAGGAACAGGCGCGCGATGACGGCCATGACCAGAGGCGAGGTCGTGGCGAGCAGCGACATGTTGGTCGCGTCGGTCGTGTGCCCCGCCTGATAGATGAAGGTGTTGAAGGCCGAGATGCCGAACAGGGCCATGAGAATGATCGCGCCCCAGTGCCCCTTGGCCAGAGGCAGAGAACGCAGGAGGCTGCGGGCGGAGAAGGGCAGGATGGCGACGAAGGCGATGATCCAGCGCCAGAAGGCTATCTCGACGGGAGAAAGCGCGTCCGCAAGGCCGCGGGCCACGACGAAGTTGCCGCTCCAGACCACGGTGGCGAGCAGGGCGAGAAGGTATCCCATGACGGTGCGGGAAGGCTGCATAGGCGGACTCGGTTGTTGGCGGCTCGACGAGCCGGGTTTTGAAGGTGAAAGACCCTAACTCCCGCGTTCCGGATCGTCAATGCGGCGGTCCGAACCGCCCTTGCCGCAAGTTGCGGCGGTGCGCCGGGGCGGCCTTTTTCCGCGCGCGAACAGGGGCGGCGGTGCGCGTGAACATCGGGCTTCCCTCACATGCGGGAACCGGCGGATCGCCGTGGTTCTAACGGTTTGCGCGCGCGGACGGAACAGGCTAGGATAGCCTCATCTTTTTTTGGAGAAAATATCCCTATGCGTCTGCTTATTGCTTCCGATCTGCACGGTTCCCCGGAATCCGCCGCCTTCCTGCGGCGGCGCTGCGAGGAACTGTCCCCCGACATGTTCGTCATGCTGGGCGACTATCTGTATCACGGCCCCCGCAACCCTCTGCCTTCCAGCTACGGCCCGCCGAGCGTGGTCAGCGCCATGACGGGCATTGAAACGCCCATCGTGGCCGTGCGCGGCAACTGCGACGCCGAGGTGGATCTTATGCTGCTGCCCTTCGCGGTGGAGGACAGTGCCGTGATCGCGGCGGACGGGCTGCGGATCGTGGCCCAGCACGGACATCATCTTCCCGGCTGCCCTCCGATTCCCGGCGTGCGTCCAGGCGACGTGGTGCTGAGCGGGCATACCCACATCCCGCGCGGCGAAACCGTCGACGGCGTCCATTTCTGGAATCCCGGCAGCCCCACGTTGCCCAAAGGGGGATTCCCGGCCTCCTACGGCGTGTTCGAGAACGGAACGTTCCGCGTCTTCGCGCTGGACGGACGGCTCGTTCTTGAGCACCGGCCCCAGAACGCCTGACCCGCGACGGCGGAAATGTTCGCCGTCGAACTTCTTCGACGCAAGCTCCCGTCCTTGCGGGAGCTCCGCGTCAAGCCCCTTCTCGGCCCGCTTTCATTGACGATTTCGGGCCGATCTTTCCGCTTGCTTTTGCGGAAAGGATGCTTCAAAGATACCGCGTCGTCCCTGTTCAGGGCAACCCTCAATTCCCCCTCCGTGTTTTTCTTTTTCCTTCCGTTTTTTTCGAAAAACGGAACGGTCGTGGTGTTCTTTTTTTCGTTTCAGACAAGGCAGGTCCACATGAGCGAAACCCGCGCCACCCTTTTGTTGAGGACAGAACCCATCGGGAAACTGCTCCTCCGGTATTCCATGCCCGCCATCGCCGCGATGGTGGTCTTTTCCCTGTACAACATCATCGACAGCATTTTCATCGGGCACGGGGTCGGGCCTCTGGCGATTTCCGGTCTGGCGATCACCTTTCCGGTCATGAACCTGACCTTCGCCCTCGTGATGCTCGTCGGCGTCGGCGGAGCCTCCATCAGTTCCATCCGTCTGGGCCAGCAGGATACCGAGGGCGCGACGCTCGTGCTCGGCAACGTGCTGCTGCTCGGGCTCATCAACGGTGTGGGCTTCGGTTTCCTGTCGCAGTTCGTCCTTGATCCTGTGCTCGTGGCCTTCGGAGCCAGCGAGCATACCTTGCCGTACGCGCGCGACTTCATGCGGATCCTGCTGTTCGGCCTGCCGATCACCTGTACGATGTTCGGCCTGAACCACATCATGCGCGCCACCGGCTATCCTCAGAAAGCCATGCTTTCCGCCATACTGACCGTGGGCGTGAACATCGTTCTCGCGCCGTTCTTCATCTTCGTTTTGCATTGGGGCATCCGGGGCGCGGCCGTCGCCACGGTTTTGTCACAATTCGTCGGTATGCTGTGGGTGCTGAGCCACTTCCGCAGCCCGCGCAGCAACGTCCATTTCCGTCCGGGCACCTTCCGCCTGCGCCGGGACATCGTGATGAGCATTTTTTCCATAGGGATGTCGCCGTTCCTGCTGAACGTGTGCGCGTGCCTCGTGGTGGTGCTCATCAACACCGGACTGAAGACGTACGGCGGCGACATGGCCATCGGCGCGTTCGGCATCGTCAACCGCGTGCTCATCGTGTTCGTGATGGTGGTCATGGGGCTCACGCAGGGGATGCAGCCCATCGTGGGCTACAACTACGGCGCGCAACAGTTCGGGCGGGTCAGGCAGACCCTGAAGTACGGCGTCATCGCGGGCGGCCTGTTCACGACCGCCGGGTTTCTTGGAGGGCAGTTCGTCCCCGAAATCATTTCCCGGCTGTTCACGAACGATCAGCCGCTGATCGACATTGCGGTGGAAGGCATGCGCCTGTCCACGCTGGTGTTCCCTCTGGTGGGAATCCAGATCGTGATCGGCAACTTCTTCCAGTCCATCGGCAGGGCCAAGCTGTCCATCTTCCTTTCGCTCACTCGGCAGCTGCTGTTTCTCGCGCCCTGCCTGCTGATTCTGCCGCATTTCTGCGGACTGAACGGCATCTGGCTCAGCCTGCCCATGTCCGACACCCTGTCGTTTTTGACGACGATGGGCGTGCTGTACATGTTTTTCCGGGAAATGCGCCACGCCCATCACAAGGACGCCTGACGGATTCTCATCAGCTGGCGGAATCGGTCCGTTCTGGTATCCTTGAGGCAAGAGGGCGCAGGCTTCCCTCACCCCATTCGCATTCAAGGAGTTTCCCATGAAGGATCTTTTCAATCAGATAGGCAGTGGTCTCGGCGGCCTCGGCGACAAGATCAACGGCGCGCTCGGCGGTCAGCAGCAGTCGGCGTCCGGGCAGGGCGGCGGCCTCGGCAGCGCGCTCGGGGACGTGGTCAAGTCCGCCGGCGGCCTTGGCGGCCTGCTGGGTTCGGCGGCGCTCGGCGGCCTGCTCGGCACGTTGCTTTCGGGCAAGACCGCCCGCAAGGTGGCGCAGGGCGCGCTGATGGTCGGCGGCACGGCGGCGGCCGGGGCTCTGGCGTGGAAATTTTATCAAAAGTGGTCTGGCAACAACGCGGCGTCCCCTTCCGCCTCACCCGCCGCGCAGCCCGCGCCTTCCGGCTGGCCCGCCGAGCTGGCTTCGCCGCAGCCGCCCGTGGCGCAGCCCGATCAGACGGCGTTGCTGCTTCTTGAGGCGATGGTATTTGCCGCTCGCGCCGACGGGCACATCGACGAGAAGGAACAGGCCAATATCCGCAATGCCGTGGAGTCTCTGTTCCCCGGTCGGGACATGGGGCAGGTTCTGGACGGTTTTCTGAACAAGCCGCTGGACCCCGCCGCGTTGGCCGCCCGGATTTCCAACCCTGAGGAAGCCCGCGATCTGTACCGTCTGTCCGGCATGATCATCGACGTGGACCATTTCATGGAGCGCGGCTATCTCGAAGGGCTCGCCTCCGCCCTCGGCATCTCGCCCGAAGAGAAGGCCGCCCTCGACCACGAAGTTGCGGAGCTCAAGGCGAATCAGGAACGTCTGGAACAGAGGTAAGATTGGGGGAAAGAACCGGGGGAGGGGAGAGAAAACCCTTCTGGAGAAGGGCTTTTCTCTCCCCTCCCCGGACCCCCTCCACTCTCTTTCCTAAGACTTTTTTCCTTATCGAATCCCTGTTTGCGGTTTTCCCCGTTTTCATGGGGAAGGACTCTTGTGTTGGATTTTGAAAAGCGTTTTAGAGGCAAGAAGCCTTCCCCGGATGGAGAAGGCTTCTTTTTTGAGAAAAAACAAAGTGCCGCCAGTGCAAAAAACGAGGAAGGCTTCCGAGAGGGATTCGATAAGGTCGGAAGTCTTGGGTAGAGGAGGGTAGGGGGTGTGGGGGAAGGGAGGAGACCCCTTTCTCCAGAAAGGGGCCTCCTCCCTTCCCCCACATTCTCTACTTTCCCCTTCCGATTTCCAGCGCGGCGGGATCGCCGCCGTGGACGCGGGAGCAGGCGAGCACGCAGGCCCCGCAGTTGGTGCACTCCAGCGGCGAGGCGGAACGCGGGCTCCGGGGATCGAGTCCGAGCGGGCAGGCGGCGCGGCAGGCTTGCGCGCCGGGCTTGCAGGCGCAGCGGTCCAGCCTGCGTTGCAGATGCGGCGCGAACGGCAGACGGGCCATGAGCGACAGCAGAACGGACTGCGGGCACACCCGGCGACACCACAGACGCTTGCCGGTGACGGCCTCGGCGATAAGCACCGCCAGCACGGGCAGGAAGGGAAGGGCGAAAAAGACCACCTGCTGCGGCAGGGCGTGGACCGTTTTGTCGGACAGCGGCGCGGCGGCGGTGAGCAGCCCGAGCGACAGGCCGCCGGGCAGGGAAAGCTGGTTCAACAGCGGGATGCCGAGCAGGGGCGCGAGGATCAGACCCACGGCGGCGACGGCGGCGCGGGAACGGAATCCGCCGGGCTTCCGGCCGTCGTTCCGGCGGAGCTTGTGGACGAGCTCGGACAGAAGCCCGAAGGGACAGAGCCACGAGCAGAAAATCCGGCCCAGACAGAGGGCCAGCGTCAGGGCGAGCACCGCCCCGCCGACGAGCCGCCAGCCGGGAACGATGCCCGAGAGAAGCATCTGCACCGCGCCGAGGGGATCGGCGAAGGGAAGCCCGAAAAAGTCGAAGGCGAACAGGCTTCCCTTCATGCCCGTGAAGCCGCTCCGGTTGAGCCACGGCAACGCTGCGAACAGGAGCAGGACCGCCGCCTGTACGGACCTTCGGAGACGAAAGAGGCGGTTCATCGTTCCTCCTGTTTCCGCGCGTCGGGAACCACGGCGACGGCGTTCTTGGGACATACGTACTCGCACATCCCGCACCCCACGCATTCCTTGCCCACGGTGGGCACGTAGCCCATGTCCAGCACCATGCCTTCGCCGCGCAGCGGACAGCGGTCATAACAGGTCATGCACATGGTCCCGCTCTCGATCCAGTTCAGGCAGCGATCTTTGAAGAGCACAGCCTTGCCCATGCGCGCCTTTTTCATCGCCGCCACCGGGCGCAACGCGCCGCTCGGGCAGGCCGGAGGGCATTTCAGGCACAGCCGGCAGGGAATCTCGTTCGGACGGATCACCGGGGTGTGGCGTTCCGGCCCCAGCGTTTCCAGCATGCGGATGCTTCCGTAGGGACAGGCCGCCGCGCACTGGCCGCAGTGGATGCAGGCTTTCAGAAAATCGGGTTCGGGCAGGGCTCCCGGCGGACGCAGAAACGGCACGGTCCGCCTCCTCAGCTCCGGTCTAACGGGTTGGGATTCTCCGCGAAGCAGGCCGCGCCGTGCTTGCGGGGCTTGTGTTCGGGACAGGCGATGCTTCCCGTCGCTTCCAGCTCGTCCTCGTAATTGACGGAAACCAGACCGACGTTGATCACGCCGTCCCAGCCGCTGAGCGCGCCGAGTTCGTCTTCGATCCGCTCCGCTCCGGCCTCCAGCACGGCGGCGAGAATGCAGGGCGTACCGGTTTCCCGCAGGTCCGCCACGCCCGGAGCGCGGCCCAGACGCTCGCGTACGCTTTCATACGCCTCCGGCGTCGTTCGTATGGTGATGCCCGCTATGGCCATAGGTGCTCCTTTGGTGGAAAAAGTGCGGGGAGGTAGGCTCCCCCTGTACGGCATTTCCCGGAGAAGAGGCCGTCCGGCGTCTGGAAAGAAAAACCGGACGATCAAGCTTCATCTGGCCGGGCTATGAGGAACCGCTTGCCGGTGAAGAAACCGTTTCCGCGCCCGGACGCGCGGCGGGGAGAAGGCATCCCTTCCCCCCGTCGGTGCGTGTTACGCCTTTCTGATGCGCGCGGCGCATATCTTGTATTCCGGCTCGCGGGAAGCCGGGTCGGTGGCGTCGAGGAACAGCTTGTTGACCAGCTTCTTCTTGTCGAAGAACGGCACGGCGACGAGGCCGGGCTTGCAGGTGTCGTTGACGTGCGCGGGCAGGGTGAGCGCGTCGCGCCGCGTTTCCACGACGACCTGATCGCCGTTCTTGATGTTCAGGCGGGATGCGTCCTCGGTGTTCACTTCCACAAACGCGCCGGGGTTGGCCTTGAGCAGTTCGGGCACCTTGCCCGTCATGGTCGCGGAATGCCAGTGGTCGATGACGCGCATGGAGGTCAGGTAGAGCGGATACTCCTGATCCGGCTCCTCCGCCGCGCCCTTGTAGGGCCGCATCCATATCTTGGCCTTGCCGTCAGGGTTGCCGTAGAACCAGATCTTGTCTGGATGGTTTTCCGGGATGTTCGGGTCTTCGCCGCGCACATAGCGCAGGTTGGTGCCCGGATGCGTTTCCGTGGGGCAGGGCCAGATCAGGCCGGATTCGCGCTTCATGCGTTCTCGGGTCATGCCGCCGAAGTTGTAGGGGCCCTTCATGGACAGCCTGCGCCATTCGTCCCAGACGTCGGCGGAATTGCGGAAGTCCACCAGCTTGGGGTCCACTCCGGCGCGCTTGGCGAATTCCACCAGCGTGTTGACCGTGGGACGGCAGTCCGCCGGGGGCTCCACCGCCTTTTCGATGAGCGAGTAGCGGCGTTCGCCGCAGCCGTAGGTTCCGTCGCGCTCGCACCAGAACGCGGGCGGCAGGATGAGGTCGGCGTATTCCAGCGTCACCGCGTCGGGGAAGGCTTCGATGACGGTGATGAAGGTGTCCGGGTTGGACATGGCCTTCTGGACCTTGTTCAGGTTCGGCAGGGTGTGCGCCGGGTTGGTTTCGCAGATGAGAATCGCCTTGACGTCGGCCTTGCCGAGCGCCTCGAACAGCGCGATGGTGTGATAGCCCGGCTTGGGGGACATGGAGTCCTGCGGGATGCCCCAGAACTCCTCCATCTGGTTGCGGTGCGCCTTGTTGGCGACCACGCGACCGGCGGGGAGCAGGTGGGACAGGGAACCCGTGTCGCGCACGCCGCCGCAGGCGTTGGGCTGCCCGGTCAGGGAGAACGGCGTCGCGCCGGGACGGCAGATCTGCCCGGTGATGAGGTGCAGGTTGTGGATCAGGTTGTTGGCCCACACGCCCCGGATGCGCTGGTTGATGCCCATACACCACAGGGACATGGTGGCGGGGGATTCCGCGAACAGGCGACCCGCTTCCCAGACCTGCCTTTCGGGGATGTTGCAGAGCTTCGCGACCTTGTCCGGGGTGTAGTCCTCAAGGAAGGCGCGGTAGTCGTCGAAGGTGGCGTCCTTGCCGTCGTTGGTCTTGAACGCCGCGTACTTGTTCCAGAAGCGCGGGTTATCCAGTTCCTCGTGGAGAATGACCCACGCCATGCCGTTCATGAGCGCGAGGTCCGTTCCGGGACGGAAGGCGATGTGCAGGTCCGCGATGCGGGACGTGTTCGTCCTGCGCGGATCGGCCACGATGATCTTGACGCCGGGCTCGTTTTGCTTGCGGCGGGCGATGCGGCGGAACAGGACGGGGTGCGCCTCGGACGTATTGGAGCCGATGATGAAGAAGGTCGAGGCTCTGTCGATGTCGGCGTAGGTGCCCATCGGCTCGTCCTTGCCGAAGGTGGTGGTGTAGCCGCCCACCGCCGAGGCCATGCACAGGCGGGGGTTGCCGTCCACGTTGTTGGTCTTGAACCCGGCCTTGAAAATCTTGTTCGCGAGGTAGGATTCCTCGGTCAGGCACTGGCCCGAGCCGTACCATGCCACGGAGTCCGGGCCGTGCTCGTCGATGGCGGCGCGGAACTTCTTGGCCATGAGGTCAAGCGCCTCGTCCCACGTGATCGGTTCGAGCTTGCCGCCCTTGGTCCGGCGGATCATGGGCTTGGTTACGCGGTCGGGGGAGTTCAGCACCGGAATGAGGAGCGCGCCCTTGAGGCACAGGAATCCCTGATTGTGGTTGTTGGGATCGCCCTTGATGGCGACCGCCTTGCCGTTTTTGACGCCGACCAGTACGCCGCAGCCGGTGCCGCAATAACGGCAGACGCCCTTGACCCACTTCTCGGGGGTGTTGGCTTCGGCGGCGCGGGCGATGCCCGCGGGTCCGGCCACTGCCGCCAGGGCGGCGCTCATGGCGGCGGAACGGAGAAAATCACGTCGAGTCATTTGCATTGTCATTCCTCCTAGTTCAGCACCGTCTTGGTCGTGGCCTGACGGTTTTCATACACCTTTCCGTGCATGGGCCGTGCGTGATAGGGGTGGCAGGTGGAACAGTCGTCGCGCTTGCCGTGGAGGGCGGTCATCTTGTCGATGGCGACGCCGTGGCAGGCGGCGCAGACTTCCACGCCGGGGATACGCTTGAAGGGGACGGCGCCCTTGCCGTCGGGCTGCCCGTGACAGACCTGACAGCGCACCAGCGTGACGCCGTGCTTGCTTTCGTACCAGTCCTGAGCGATCTGCGGCGTGACCTTGAGGTGACAGCCGTAGCAGTCGCCGATCATGGCTTCGGCTTCCAGATGCTTCGCGCCTTCGCAGCGCGTTCCGGTGAAGGCCGTCTGGATGTACACGAAAAATCCGATCACCAGCAGGATCACTGCGGCTAACGCGATGACAAGGGGCTTTTTCAGCAGTCTGGCCATTATCTGACCTCCTTGAAGGTGAGCTTGCTGGCGAATGCGGCGTTGGAATCGTAATGGCGATCTTCCGGAGGCAGATGCGCGATGTTGCGGTGGCATCCGACGCAGCCGCTGCGGGATATGCCGTTCTTGCCCAGATAGTTTTCGTGCGCGAGGCGACCGTATTCGGAAATCGTCGCGTCGTTCTTGGCGTTGCGGTACAGATCCTCGTGGCAGGCCCGGCAGTTGGCGTCATCCATGAATCGCCGCGCTTCCGGCTGGATTTCCCGGCGGTCGAGCGTCACGCTTTCCCCGGTCGTGGCGTGTACCCACAAGTCTTTGGTCCCCAGCCACATCTTGGCCGACAGCATTCGGACCATGTTCGTGCTCGGAATGTGGCATTGCACGCATTCGATGGCGTTGCCCCTCGCATCCTGCGCGTGGGCGGAAAGCGCCAACTCCTGCTGATGTACCCGCATTTCGTGGCAGGACAGACAGAACGACGTCGAGGACGTGATGTGTACCCCGATTGCGCCGCCGACCAGCACGAGCACAACAAGAACCGTTGCCGCGATCCAGACTTTCATGGAGCGAAAGAACATACGTTTCATCCCGTTCGCGGTTGTAGTGCTTTTTTTCACACCGTTGTCACGCAATCAGCAAAAAGAGTGCCACCGGCGTCCCGCTCTAACGCTTCGGAATCACGTCTCCTTCTCCCTTCGCAGGTGGAGCGCGCTGTCATTTTTTTCTGACGATTTGTCACGAAAACATGACCTGAACGATTTTTCGGACAAACGGGGTGGAAAGGGGGC
>CAUHBW010000094.1 GCA_959604115.1 uncultured Bilophila sp.
TCGTAGTTGAAAATGACCAGATTGTTCGTGCCGCCGCCGGGCGCACGGTGGCCACGGATGTGTTCGTGCACGGCGCGGAGCCGCTGGTACGCCGCCAGTGGGGACATGCCGCCCTCCGCGATCCCGGCGATGAAGTATGAAGACTGTGCGCTGCGGATCATGTCGCTGTGCATGCCGTCCGTGCCGAGCATGACGCGGGGGAAGTCGTTGTAGCGTCCAAGGCCCACGTTGTTGTTCAGGTTGCTTTCCGTATTCTGCACCACCCAGCAGGGCGAGGTGCGGATCAGGTCGCGTTCCTCTTCGTCGAGATGGACGCAGTGCCCGAGGATGGTCAGCGGCATGTCCAGCACGCCCGCCTCCGAGAGACGCCGGACCACGCTCTTGCCGTAGGCGCGGGCGCAGTGTTCCTGATCCTCCACGCCTTCCGCGACGTGGATGTGGATGCCGGTCCCGTGCCTGCGGGCCAGTTCCACGGCCCTGTTCAGAAGGTCGTCATCCACGGTGAAGGAGGCGTGCAAGCCCACATGGCCCTTACGGCCCGAGGACAGAAAGGCGTCGGTTTCGGCGAGTCCCTTTTCCTTGATCGCCTCGCCGTCGCGGCAGGACATTTCGTAGCAGAGCAGGTGTCCGAGGCCCACGCGGTCCAGCGCTCCGGCGATGGTTTCGAGGCTGCCTTCCGGATGGAGGGGGGAGGCATGGTGATCAATGACGAAGGTGACGCCGTTCTTGGCGCAGTACAGACCGGTAACAAGCGCGCTGGCCTCGATCATGTCGCGGTCGAGCTTCTTGTCCATGCGCCACCAGACGTATTCGAGAACTTCGAGGAAGTTGGTCGGCGTCTTGGGAGCTGGAGGCATGCCACGCGCGAGGGCCGAGTAGATGTGGTGGTGTCCGCAGCCGAACGAAGGCATCACGATGCGGCCCGTGCAGTCCAGAATTCTGTCGTCCGGCTCGCGTTCCGACGGCGGCGGGACGGTCGCGTCCTTCTCCATGCCGCCGAACGGCCCTTCCTCAACCTTGATCGTCGTAGTTGCCCCGGAGAACGTCTCCCGGTCGATCCATGTCGCGTTGTACAGGTACAGGCTCATAGCGTCGGTCCTTTTGTTTTGGGGGTGGGGTGAAGCCCCTCCACATCCCAAGACTTTTGACTGTATCGAATCCCTGTTGCCGGTTTTTCCTGTGATATTGAGCAAGGGATTTCGCTTTTATCAAAGAGGCAGGTATGCCATACGGCGTTTCCCATATCGTCATACCGCCTTTTCCGAGGGGGTTCGGGGGAAATCATTTCCCCCGAACGGGGGTCCAGGGGCGGTAGCCCCCTGGCCGCCGGAGGCGTCACCGCTTCCTGCCCACGGGCAGCTCCCGCCTGCGGATGCCGTCCACTGTGTACAGGGCGTTGACGATGGCGGGGGCTGTGGGGATGCAGGCGATTTCGCCGATGCCCTTGGCCCCGCACGGCCCCTCGGGATCGGGCACTTCCACGGCGATGACCTCGATGTCCGGCACGTCCGTCGAACGCGGGATGCCGCAGGCGTTGAGCCTGCCCGAGGTCAGGCAGCCGTCCTTGACCGGGATGCTCTCGGTCAGGGCGTAGCCCATGCCCATGACCACGCCGCCCTGCACCTGCCCCTCGTAGAGCGGGCGGTTGACGACGCGGCCCGAGTCGTGGGCGGCGATGATCTTTTCCAGCCTGCCGTGCTCGTCCATGAAGGCCACATGGGTGGCGAAGCTGTAGGAAACGTGGTTGCGGATCTCGCCCGGCGCGCCCTGCCCGGAGGTCTGTCCGGCGGAGTCGTAATGCCCCTTGTAGAAGCGGCCCACGAGCCGGTCGAGCCGCCCTCCGTACTTGTTCAGATCGTGCCGGAGCTGCTGCGCGGCATTGACCACGGCGTGCCCGAGCTGGAACGTGCCTCGGCTGGCGGTGGTGCTGCCCGCGAACGCGCCGTATTCCGTGGACGCGGTGATGCCGATGTCGATGTCGGGGCCGAGGTTTGCGACTTCGCAGAGCATCTGCCGGGCTACGGTGTTGATGCCCTGTCCCATCTCCGTCCAGCCGTGATGCAGCATGAGCCGGGCCCCGGAGGGCCGGTCCGGTGCGGGATGTACCTCAAGGTAACAATCACAGGGCTCAGGGATGCCGTTGCCGATGCCGGAGTTCTTGATGGCGCAGGCGATGCCCGCGCGGGGGTGGGCGTAAAAGGCGTCGCGCACGGCGAGCAGGGTTTCGCGCAGGGCGGTTCCCTCGCCGAGCACCTGACCGGTAGTGACCATACGGCCCGGCGCGACGGCGTTGTCGTAGCGGAACTGCCAGCGGTCGAACCCGCCCTTTTCGCAGAGTTCGTCGATGAGGCATTCCATCGCGAAATTGGACTGGTTTACCCCGAAGCCCCGGAACGCGCCCGCCGGGAGGTTGTTGGTGAACACGGCCTTGACGTGTACGTCTACGGAGGGGATGTGGTAGGCGCTGGTGGCGTGGGTTCCGGTGCGGGTCACGACCGGGCCGCCAGCCGAGGCGTAGGCCCCGGTGTCCGCGATGATGCGGACCTTGGCGGCTTGCAGAAGCCCCTTTTCGTCGCAGCCGATGACGTAGTGGAGCTTCATGCCGTGGCGCTTGGGATGCATGCGGATGGATTCGGGACGCGACAGGCGCACCTTGACCGGACGTCCGAGCAGGAAGGCCGCCAGCGCGGCATGGGGCTGGCAGGTGAAGTCCTCCTTGCCGCCGAACGCGCCGCCGGAGTCGGCCAGCGTGACCGTGACCTTGGGCGTGGGCACATGGAGCAGGGCGGCGATGTCGGTCTTGTCGTGCCAGATGCCCTGCGACTGGACGTGCAGCCGGACCCCGCCCGCTTCGGGAACCGCCAGCGCGGCTTCCGGCTCGATGAAGGCGTGCTCCACGGCCTGCGTCCGGTAGGTGGCTTCGGCGGTGAACGCGCAACGGTTCAGAACGTCGTCCACAGGTTCGCCGCGCGCGATGGTCTTGTCCAGCAGGATGTTGCCGTGCTCGTGGATATGAATGGGCGAGGCCTCAGCCTCCTCCATGTCGAGGAGCGGCGTCAGAACTTCGTAATCGACCTTTACGCGGGCGGCCGCGGCGCGGGCTTCGGCTTCGGTTTCCGCAACCACGCAGGCCAGCGCGTCGCCGATGTAGCGGGTGATTTCCCCGACCTCGACGTAGACGGGCCAGTCCTTGGCGTAGAGGCCGAGTACGCGCTCTCCGGGGATATCCCCGGCGGTGAGGATGCGGACGACGCCGGGCATGGACGTCGCCTCGTCCGTATGGATGGCGAGCACCCGGGCGCGGGGATGCCCGCTGAACACGATGGCCCCGTGCGCCATGCCGGGCGCGTCGAGATCGTTGACGAAAGGCCGGGTGCCCGTGGCGCGCTCATAGCCGCCGTACTTGGGCCAGCCCGAGCCGAGGCGGGGATTGCGGTCCGGCTCGGGGATGTTGCCTTCCCGTAACGACTTGGCGGCGTCGAGGATGGCGTCCACGAGCTTGACGTAGCCGGTGCAGCGGCAGAGATGCGGGCGGACGGCCTTGATCACCTCGTCGCGGGAGGGATCGGGATTGGTTTGCAGCAACAGCTTGGCACGCATCAGGAAGCCGGGCGTACAGAAGCCGCATTGTACGGCCCCCCGGTTGACGAAGGCCATGCCGAGCGTCCGGCGGAGCGTTTCCGGCAGGCCCTCAAGCGTGATCACCTCGCCGTCGGCCACCTTGCTCATGGGCGTGGAGCAGGCGAGACACGCCTTGCCGTTCAGCTCCACGAGACAGGCCCCGCAGGCCGCCTGCGCCGAGCAGCCGTCCTTCGCCGCCGTGAGGCGCCGGTCGTTGCGGAGGTGGGAAAGGAGCGAAACGGCGGGGTCGCCGTCGTAAACCGTCGCCTGCCCGTTGAGCCTGAACGCGATCATGGCCTTTCTCCTGAAGAGTGCCGGGGCGTGTGCAGCGTCTCCGAAAATCTTCCTCGCCGTTCCAAAGCCTTTCATCCGGAGGGAGACGCATCGGAAATCCCGTTTTCTTCTCACCCTTAATCTATACGACTTTGCCCATAAGCCGCAAAGAAAAAGTTTCTCAGGTCGCTCGAATGAATCGCCGTTCGCATTTTTTCCCGCCTTCCATCCAACGGGACTCCCGCCGCGCAACCTCCCCATCACTTGAAAGTCTTAGGAGGGGAGAGGGTGGGGTTTGGGGAGGGAGAGGGGAACTCTTCTTCGGAAGGCTTCCCCTCTCCCTCCCCAATCTTCATTGTTACAGACACCGGGGCGCGCCCTTTTCGAGCAGCTCAAGGAGCAGATCGGCGGGGTTGCGCTTGCGGGCGAGAGTGATCATGGCGGCGATGACGTAAGGCTTGTAGCTGGCTTCCTTGTACAGCGGCACGCGGTAGCGGTCGAACACGCTGCCCGCCACTTCGCCCTCGGCGCAGGACACGCCGGAAATGTCGGCGGGCAGACAGTGCATGTACAGCGCCTTGCCGTTGCGCGTGGAGGCCATCAGACGTTCGGTGCATTCCCAGTCCTTGTGGACCGCGTTCTGGGCGAGCAATTCCTTTTCCAACGACTTGATGCCGTCCATGTCGCCCGCGCCGTAAAGCTCGGTGCGCCGCTGCATGGCGGCGAAGGGAGCCCAGCTCTTGGGGTACACGATGTCCGCATCCTTAAAGGCTTCCGCCATGTCGTTCGTCCGGGTATACGATCCGCCCGTTTCGGCGGCGTTGCGGCGGGCCACTTCCTCAACCCCGTCCATGACTTCGTAGCCTTCGGGATGCGCCAGCACCACGTCCATCCCGAAGCGGGTCATCAGGCCGATGACACCCTGCGGCACGGAGAGCGGCTTGCCGTAGGAGGGCGAATAGGCCCAGCTCATGGCGATCCTTTTGCCCCTGAGATTCTCCACTCCGCCGAATTGATTGATGATGTGCAGCATGTCGGCCATGCACTGGGTGGGATGGTCGATGTCGCACTGGAGGTTCACCAACGTGGGACGCTGCTCCAGCACGCCGTCGCGTCGGCCTTCCTCCACCGCGTCGGCCACGGAACGCATGTAGGCGTTGCCCTTGCCGATGTACATGTCGTCGCGGATGCCGATGACGTCGGCCATGAAGGAAATCATGTTCGTGGTTTCGCGCACGGTTTCGCCGTGGGCTATCTGCGACTTGCCCTCGTCGAGATCCTGTACCTCAAGGCCGAGCAGGTTGCAGGCGCTGGCGAAGCTGAACCGCGTGCGGGTGGAGTTGTCCCGGAACAGGGAAATGCCGAGCCCGGAATCGAACATCCGGCAGGAAATGTTGGCTTCGCGCAGGCCGCGCAGGATTTCCGCCACAAGGAAGGTGGCGGCGATTTCGTCGTCCGTCTTCTCCCACGTCAGGAAGAAGTCGTTCATGTACATGCGGCGGTAGTCGCGGCGGGCGAGCCGGCCGATGAGTTCGCGGATGCGGATCTTGTCCATGAGACGCTCCTGTTACCCTCTGGTAATATGTGTGCCAGCGCCCTGCGTGAGCGCGGCGTTGAGGAATTCCGGGCTGGTGATGACGACTTCGGTGCCGCCGTTGCGGATAAAGTCCACGGCGGCCTTGATCTTGGGGCCCATGCTTCCGGCGGGGAAGTGCCCTTCCGCGAGGTAGCGTTCCATTTCGGAGACGGGGACGCTGTGCAGGGGGCGTTGCATGGGCGTGCCGTAGTTGAGGGCGACGTTTTGGACGCCCGTGGAGATGGCGAGGAGGTCCGCGCCGAGCTGGTTGGCGAGCAGGGTGGAGGCGAGATCCTTGTCGATGACCGCGTCCACGCCGAAAAGGCCCTCGGGCATCCGCACCACGGGGATGCCTCCGCCGCCCACGGCGACCACGTTGAATCCCGCGTCGAGCAGGGAGCGGACGGCGTCCAGCTCGATGATTTCGCAGGGCTTGGGAGAGGGGACCACGCGCCGCCAGCCCCGATTGGCGTCCGGCTTGAGAATCCAGTCGGGGTGCTGTTCGCGCAGGCCGGGAATCTGATCCTCGGCGTAGAACTCGCCCACGAACTTGTCGGGATCGCTGAAGCCGGGATCGGCGATGTCCACGCGGACCTGCGTGACCAGCGAGACGGTCCGCCCCGCCTTTTCCGCGAGGCCGCGCCGCCGGAGCACGTTGTCCAGCGCCTGCTGTATCTGGTAGCCTATCGCGCCCTGCGTATCCGCGACGCAGCTTACCAGCGGGACGATGTGCAGCCCGGCGACCGATCGGGCGATTTCCGAACGCAGCATGATGAAGCCCACCTGCGGGCCGTTGCCGTGGGTGATCAGCACCTGCCAGCCCTGTTCGATGACGTCGGCGATGTGCTCCATCGTCTCGCACAGCGCGAGGTACTGGTCCTCGACGCTCTGCTTGTCGCGGTGCTTGATGAGGGAGTTGCCCCCGATGGCGATGACCGCCAGCTTTCGGCTCATGATCGGCTCCTGAGGGAAGGAAAATCGGGGGAAGGGGAGTATGGAACCATTCTGAAGATGGGTTCCTTCCTCCCCTTCCCCCCTCTCTCACACTCTCTCCATCTTTCTCACACTTTTATCTTTATGGAATTATTGACGGAGAGAGGGAAGTTGTCGCCGGATGGTTACTTTGTGGCGGACGTGTAGGTGGCGGGCAGGGCGGCGTAGAGGGCCGCGCATTCGACGAGGTCGCGCTTCCACGTCTTTTCGTCCGGGGCGTGGGCTTCCTTTTCCTTGCCGGGGCCGAAGCCGACGACCGGGATGCCGTAGCGGCCCATGATCGACACGCCGTTGGTGGAGAAGGTCCACTTGTCGGTACGCGGTTCGCGGCCGAAGAGCTTGCGGTAGGTTTCCTCGGCGGCCTTGGTCACGGCGTGGTCTTCGGGCAGAACCCATGTGGGGAAGTAGCAGTCCGTGGGGTAGACGAGGCCGGTCCACGAGGGCACTTCGTAGGTATACATGGACACCCTGGCCCGATCTCCGGCGGCCTTGACCGAAGGGAGATTCTCAATCTGGGAAATGGCGAGAGCCTTGTCTTCGCCGAAGGTGAGGCGGCGGTCCACGGAGATGGCGCAGCCGTCCGCTACGGCGCAGCGGGAGGGCGAGGTATAGAAAATCTGGGAGACGGTGAGCGTGCCCTTGCCGAGGAAAGGATCGTCCTTGAGCTGCGTGTTGAGCTGCTCGAGTTCGGTCAGGATGTGGGCCATGCGGTAGATGGCGTTGTCGCCGCGTTCGGGGGCGGAGCCGTGGCAGGAGACGCCGCCGACCTCCACGCGGATTTCCATGCGCCCGCGCTGGCCGCGATAGATGCCGCCGTCCGTAGGCTCCGTGGACACCACGAATTCGGGCTTCAATCCGTCTTCATTGATGATGTACTGCCAGCACAGGCCGTCGCAGTCCTCTTCCTGTACCGTGCCGACCATGACGATGGTGCAGCCGTCGGGGCACAGGCCGAGTTCCTTGATGATTTTTCCGGTGTAGACCATGCTCGCCATGCCGCCTTCCTGATCGCTCGCGCCGCGTCCGCCGACGGTTTCGTCGTCCTCGTAGCCCTCGTAGGGATCGAAGGTCCAGTTAGCCCGGTTGCCGACGCCCACGGTGTCGATGTGCGCGTCGAAGGCGATGAGGCGCGGCCCGGTTCCGATGTACCCGAGCACATTACCCATCTTGTCGATTTGGACCCGGTCGAAGCCGACCTTTTCCATTTCTTCCTTGATGCGCCGGATGACGCCTTCCTCTTGGCAGCTTTCGCTCGGAATGCGGATCATGTCGCGCAGAAAGCGGGTCATTTCCGGTTCATAACGCTTGGCGAGTTCGTTTACGCGGGAGAAATCGACGGTGCTCATAAAAAGCCTCCAGAGGAATGATGCCGAATGTCCGGTCATATTCTCCGAAGCAATTGTCGATCCAACAGGATGATATTGTCTGATAGCCAATAAAATGAATCTGTTGTTTCCTTTTCCCGTTTTACGGACGCGCCAAAAGAGTTCCCAGTTTGAGAAAGTTCTCATTCCGGGAAATCGTCGCAGGAGCAAACGGACCTGAGCAGGGATGAATGCGAGACGGCCCGGCCCCGCATCAAGGCCCGGGCCACGTTCCGCATACGAAAGTCTTTGAAGAGAGAGGGAGGTTTGGAGGGGGAGAGGGAAACGTTCTGAAGAACGTTTCCCTCTCCCCCTCCAATCTTTTACGGTCGGTGTTCGATGGAAACGCCGTTCTGCATTTCGCCCTTGACCTTGACGGTGGAGGCGTTGGTGCACCCGGCGAGAACCAGCGCGACGAAACAGAGGCTCAACAGAAGGGTTTTCATGCCTGCGCCTTGCCGACGAGCGGATCTGCAGTGGACTGGGTGGAGGTCTTCTGAATGACCTTGGCTCCGGCGGGCACGTCCTTGGTCACCCAGACGTTGCCGCCGATGATCGAGCCCTTGCCGATGGTGACGCGCCCGAGAATGGTCGCTCCGGCGTAGACCGTGACGTTGTCCTCAAGGATGGGGTGGCGGGGGATGCCCTTGACCAGCACGCCGTCGTCGTCCTTGGGGAAGGACAGCGCGCCGAGGGTCACGCCCTGATAGAGACGGCAGCCCTTGCCGAGGATCGCGGTTTCGCCGATGACCACGCCTGTGCCGTGGTCGATGAAGAATTCCTCGCCGATGGTCGCGCCGGGGTGGATGTCGATGCCCGTGGCGGAGTGGGCCATTTCGGAAATGATGCGCGGGATGACCGGCACGCCCAGCGTGTACAGCTCGTGCGCGATGCGGTGGTGCGTCATCGCCCGCAGCGAGGGGTAGCAGAAAATCGTTTCGCCGGCGCTGGAGGCCGCCGGATCGCCTTCATAGGCCGCCTTGGCGTCGGAGGCGAGCATGCGGCGGATGTGCGGGAGACGTTGCATGAACTCCATGGCCTTGCGGGTCGAAACCTGCTCGCAGCTCATGCAGTCGGTGGCGTAGCTCGCGCAGGCGAAGCAGCCGCCGCGCCGGATCTGCTCGGCCAGTTTGCGGAAAATGGAGTCCAGATTCGCCGAGAGGTGGTAGCGCATGGATTCCACATGAACGCAGGACACGCCGAAATAGCCGGGGAAAAGCGTCGCCTTGAGGCGCGACATGATTTCTTCCAGCTCCTCGATGGAGGGCATGGGCGAATCGTGCAGCGGGTGGTGCAGCACCGTTTCGAGAGAGGACGGCGCGCACAGCTGTTCCACGACGAGATCCAGATCGGGCATGGACGTGGGGGCGATGGGAGCGAGTGGTTTCATGGCGTACCTCGGGGAAGGTTATTCGCCGCCCGCCTCGGAAGGTTGGGGCGACAGTCCGGGTTCGAGATCCTCAAATGCCGTGTAGGAGCCAAGATAGGCCAGCGTCGCCGTGCCGATAGGCCCGTTGCGCTGCTTGCCGATGATGATTTCCGCCGTGCCCTGATGCGGGTTGTCCGGCTGCTTGTGGTACACCTCGTCACGATAGATGAACATGATGACGTCGGCGTCCTGTTCGATGGCTCCCGATTCGCGAAGGTCGGACAGCAGCGGGCGCTTGTCCGTGCGTTCTTCCAGTTTGCGGTTGAGCTGCGAGAGCGCCACGACCGGAATGTTCATTTCCTTCGCCAGCCCCTTGAGCGAGCGGGAGATTTCGGAAATTTCCTGTTCGCGCGAGTCCGTGCGTTTGGAACCGCGCATGAGCTGGAGGTAGTCCACCATCACGAGGCCCACGCCGGACTCGGCCTTGAGCCGCCGGGTGCGGGCGCGCAGTTCCAGCGGGGAGAGCGCGGGCGTGTCGTCGATGTAGATGGGGGCCTGCCCGAGCACGTCGGCGGCGTGGTAGAGGCGGTACCACTCCTCGGAGTCGAGAAAGCCCCGGCGCAGGTGCGACAGGTCCACCTTGCCCCACGCGCAGAGCATGCGCATCATGAGCTGGTCCATCGACATTTCGAGGGAGTAGATCGCGACCGGCACGTTGTCCTGCACGGCGGCGCGCATCGCCATGTTCAGGGCGAAGGCGGTCTTGCCCATCGATGGACGGGCCGCCACGATGATGAGGTCCGAGGGCTGGAGTCCGGCGGTCATCTGATCGAGGCGGTTGTAGCCGGTGGTGACGCCGGTGACCATCTCCTTGCGCTCCATGCGCTTGGTGAGATCCTCGAACACGCGGTTGACGAGTTCCTTGGAACTCTTGAAGACCTTGCCCGAGGTGCGCTCGGAAATGGTGAAGACGGCCTGTTCGGATTCGTCCAGCAGGGCGTCCACGCTCCGCGACTGATCGAAGCAGTTGCTGATGATGTCCGAGCACGCGCCGATGAGCGAACGTTGCAGGGACTTGTCGCGGACGATGGTGGAATAGTATTCGGCATTGGACCCGCTGACGACGGTCTGCGCCAGTTCGGACAGATAGGCCGCGCCGCCCACGTCTTCGAGCTGGCCGTGGTCCTTGAGGTACGAGGCGACCGAAACGAGATCGATGGGCGCGTTCTTGCGGTACAGCTCAAGAAAACAGGTATAGAGCGTCTGATGGGCGGGAAGGTAAAAATCGTCGGCGGAAAGCGTGTCCACGAGGGTGTGGAAGACGCTGTTGCGGATGAAAATGCCCCCCAGAACGGCCTGTTCGGCCTCAACGCTGTGCGGGGGGACTCGGCGGAGAAGATCGTTGGATGCGCGATTGGGATCGGCAGGAGATGCCATGCGGAAAATCCTCTGTTTGTATCACCGGATAAAGAAGAGCAGAGGGCCCGCCGCGTCGCCGCCCCCGGAGAACCGGGGGCGGCGCGAGGAACAATTAGGCAGCTTCATAACCCGGGGCTGCGGCCGGTGCGTAGGCGGGGTCTTCGTCAACGAGCTGCGCCGTGTCTTCGGGGACAACCTTCACGGTGAGGGAAGCGATGACGTCGGCATGCAGACGCACGCGGACGGGGTGATCGCCAAGGGTACGGATGGGATGGTCGAGCAGGATCCGGCGACGATCCACTTCGATGCCCTGA
>CAUHBW010000095.1 GCA_959604115.1 uncultured Bilophila sp.
CTCGCCCCAAAAAAACCCCCCCCCCACACATACAAGGTGGGGGGGGCGGAGGGCCTCATCGCCCAACCCCCCCCTCCCCCCCTCCAAACCTCCCCCACTCCCCCAAAGACTTTTGTAACGGGCCTCGGACGGCACATCGATGAAGGAACGGGCCGATCCGCATCCGTCTTGATCACCGGTGGAAAAAAGAAAGATACAACAACTTGTTCTCCCACCCGAACCGAACGCTATTTGCCAAGAACGTCACCGTACGCGCGCTTTTCCGGCATCAGCAGTGCCCCAAACCCGACAACAGCCCACCCGAGCTGCTCAAATCCGGCCCGCTCCCTGCCTTTTCGTCGCCCCGCCGGGAGACGGACGCCCAAGGTTCAGCACGCTGCGCTACCCCGCCTCGGAACGACCCATACGAAAGTTTTAGGGGGATAGGGGTGGGGTCTGGGGAGGGGGAAGGCCCCCTTTTTCAAATGGGGGCCTTACCCCGCCCCAGTCTTCCCGCCTCCATCTCCGTTCCTTTTCCAAAATTTTCGGATAAGAACTTTTTGTTCTGTTCAGAGTTTCATAAGTGAATATTCTATTGTCATCGGATCCCAAAGAGGCTATTTTCAGGGGCGACGCAACCCCGGGACGCTTCCGGGACAAATCCAGAAAGAACGAGAACATCCATGCAGGAACTTTCAGAATATACCGGACGGCGCTGGGACGTCGTCGTGATCGGCGGCGGGGCCACGGGCGCGGGCACGCTTCGCGACCTCGCCATGCGCGGGGTCAAGGCGCTGCTGCTCGAACAGCGTGACCTCGTTCACGGCACCAGCTCGCGCTTTCACGGCCTGCTCCACAGCGGCGCACGCTACGCCGTGAAGGACGCCGACGCGGGACGCGAGTGCATCGAGGAAAACCGCATCCTCCGGCGCATCGGCAAACACTGCGTCGAGGAAACCGAGGGCTTCTTCGTCCGTACCCCCGAGGACGGAGCCGAATTCGAGGCGAACTGGGTTACCGCCTGCGCCGAATGCGGCATTCAGGCCACGCCGATCTCCGTCAAGGAGGCCCGCGCGCTGGAACCCAACCTCGCGGGCAACATCGTTTCCGTGTACCGCGTGCCCGACTCCGCCGTGGACGGCTTCCGCCTCGTCTGGCAGAACGTCCAGAGCGCCCTGCGCCACGGCGCGGGCTTCCGCACCTATACGGAAGTCACGTCCATCAACAGCGTCAACGGACAGGTCACGGGCGTAAGCGTGCGCGACGGGCGCACCGGCGAAACCGGCGTCATCCCCTGCGCCTTCGTGGTCAACGCCGCCGGGAGCTGGGTGGGCGAACTGGCGCGCACAGCCGGACTGACCATCAACGTCAAGCCCGACCGGGGCACGCTGGTGGCCTTCAACCACCGCTTCACCAGCCGCGTGATCAACCGGCTCCGCAAGGCGTCCGACGGCGACATTTTCGTGCCGCACGGCTCCATCACCATCCTCGGCACCACCTCAAGGAAGACCGAACGCCCAGACGACACCGTGCCGGATACCGCCGAAGTGCGCGCCCTGCTCGACATCGGACGCGTCCTCTTCCCCGAAATCGACGGCTACCGCATCCTCCGCACCTTCGCGGGCACACGTCCCCTGTACACCGCCGATCCCTCCGCCGAAGGGCGCGGCGCGTCCCGCAACTTCGTGGTCCTCGACCATGAAAGGGAAGGGCTCAAGGGCATGGCGACCATCTGCGGCGGCAAGCTGACCACCTACCGGCTCATGGGCGAACGCATGACCGACCTCGTGTGCTCCAAGCTCGGCGTGACCGCGCAGTGCCGCACCGCCGTCGAACCGCTGGTGGAGGAACCTTCCGCCGAGTTGATGGAGCGCGCCCGTAAGGTCTTCCCCGCGCAGGGGCTCGAACAGGCGCAGTCCCGCCTCGGGGACAGCTTCGCCGCCACGGTGGAACGCCTTGAGGCCACGCCGTGGAAAAAGGCGCTGCTCTGCGAATGCGAACGCGTGACCGTCGCGGAATTCGAGCAGGTGGCGTCCGAAGCCACCTCCCATTCCCTGAACGACATCCGCCGCCGCACCCGCATGGGCATGGGCACCTGTCAGGGCAGCTTCTGCGGCCTGCGCGGCGTGGGCGCGGTGCTGGAGGCCCATCTCCTGCCCGCCGGCATCCGGGCCTGCGGCACGGGCGAATGCGACGCGACGCCCTGCGGCGCGCCGGACCTGCTCCAGAGCTTCCAGCAGGAACGCTGGTACGGCATCCGCCCCGTGCTGTGGGGCAGCGAATTGCGAGAAACCGAACTGGCGCGCGGCATGTACGGCGCCACCCTCAATGTAGACGGAGCCGACGAATGATCAAGAAACCTGCTTACGATGTCGTGGTCGCCGGCGGCGGCCTTTCCGGGTTGAGCGCGGCCCTGTTCGCGGCGAAGGCCGGAAAGAGGACGCTGCTCGTCACCAAGGGCTCCGGGGTGCTCGCCATCGGCGGCGGCACCATCGACGTGCTCGGCTACCGGGCCGACGGAACCTCGCTCGACGTGCCCTTCGACGGCTTCGACGCGCTTCCTCCGCGCCATCCCTATGCCATCGTCGGTGCGGAAACCGTAAAAAAGGCGCTGGACGACTTCCTCGCGCTCTGCGACGAGGGCGGTTGTCCGTACCTGTGCAACGGCGGGAAAAATACTCGCGTGGTGACGGCCCTCGGCACGACCAAGCCGAGCTATCTCGTGCCGCACACCATGTCCATGCACGGCGTGGCCGAAGCCTCCAACATCTTCGTCGCGGGCGTCGAGGGCCTGAAGGACTTCTCGCCCGCGCTGGTGGCGCAGGGCCTCGCCAACCGCAGGGCCTACGCCGGGAAGAACATCGTGCCCGTGCTGCTGCCGAGCCCGTTCCCGCTCCAGCGCGACCTCTCCACCCTCGATCTGGCCCGGTATCTGGACACGCCGGAAGGCATCCACTGGCTGAGCAAGAGCCTGAACAAGTACATCGTGCGCGGCGTCCCCGGCGCGATGTTCGTTCCCGCCATCCTCGGCACCGCCGCCAACGGCGACGTGCACGACGCCATCAAGGATCGCACGGGCCACATCGTCAACGAAATCTCCAGCCTGCCCCCTGCGGTGACGGGCCTGCGCCTGCACGCCCTGCTGCTCCGGCTGCTCAAAAAGTACGACGTGGACCTGATCGAACAGTCCACCGTCACCGGCTCCGAAATCGAGGGCCGCCGCTGCAAGGCGCTGATCACGACCAACAACGGCCAGCCGCGCCGCTACGAGGCGCGCTCGTTCATCATCGCCACGGGCGGCGTGCTCGGGGAAGGCTTCGTGACCGAACCCGAACGGGCGTGGGAACCGATCTTCAACATCGATCTGCCCCTCAATCCCGCCTCGCCCGAGTGGTCCCTGCCGGAAGCCTATCCCGCCTGTCGCCAGACGCCGGGAACGTCCCGTCCCTCGCACGGCTTCGCCCTGCTCGGCCCGGACGTGGACGCCAAGCTCCGCCCGCTCGGCAAGGACGGCGCTCCGCTGTGCGACAACGTGTTCTTCATCGGCAAGACGCTCGGCGGCTACGATCACGCCGCCGAAAAGTCCGGCAACGGCGTTGCGCTGGCAACGGCCCTGTTTGCGGCCATGAACGCCTGAGGTACGTATGAAACCTATTGAAACCGTAGACAAATGCACGACCTGTTCGACCTGCGTGGCCTACTGTCCCGTGACCAAGGCGACGCGGGCCTTCAAGGGGCCGAAACTCACCGGGCCGTCCTCGGAACGCTTCCGTCTGTTCGACGAAACCGGCGGCGGCGAAATCTCGGAAATCGAGGCGCTGGACTACTGCTCCAACTGCAAGAACTGCGACATCGCCTGCCCGTCCGGGGTAAAAATCTCCACCCTCAACATGCTGGCCCGCGCGGACTACTGCCGCAGGCACAAGCCGCCGCTACGCGACTGGGTGCTGGGCCACGGCCATGCGCTCGGCAAGCTGGCGCGCAAGTTTCCCGGCTGGCTGGTCAGCATGGGCTCCACCAATCCGCTGACCCGGCTCGTGCTCGACTCGTTCGGCGTGGACAGGCGCGCGCCCATGCCGGTGTTCGTGCCGCAGAGCTTCACGGAATGGATGGCGGCCCACAACGCGGCCCTGTCCCCTGCGGAACGCGCCAGTCTGACGAAAAAAGCCGTGTTCTTCCCCGGCTGCTATGTGAACGACTATGATCCGGAAACCGGCAAGGATCTCGTCTTCCTGCTGGAAAAGGCGGGTTACGAGGTCGTGACGCCGGAGTTCCAGTGCTGCGGCCTGCCGATGGTGGCGAACGGCTTCTTCGACGACGCCAAGGTCGCCGCTTCCAAGAATGTGGACATCCTCACGGAACTCGTGGCCTCCGGCGACGTGCCGGTGCTTACCGTCTGCCCGAGCTGCCAGCTCATGCTCAAGCAGGAATACGCCGAATACTTCCCGGAACTGGACGGGCACGCCGCCCTCGTCCCGCACGTGCAGGACGCCTGCGAATTCGTCGCCGGGCTGCTGGAATCCGGCGAACTGGACATCGACGTGCGCGAAGACGCCGCCAAGCTCGTCTATCACGCCCCCTGCCACCTGCGCGCGCAGGGCATCGGCAAACCGGGCTTCGACCTGCTCCGCATGGCCTCCGCCAATGTCGAGGACGCCCGCTCCGGGTGCTGCGGCATCTCCGGCAGCTACGGCTTCAAGAAGGAAAAGTACGACGTGGCGGCCTCGGTCGGCGCGGATCTCTTCAAAGCCGTCAAGGACAGCGGCGCGGAATATTGCGTCACCGAATGCGGCACCTGCCGCCTCCAGATATCCCACCACACCGGGGTGCCGTCCCTGCATCCCCTTTCCTGGCTGCGAAAGCTGGTGAAATGACGCCAAAGGGGCCCTTCCTCGGAAGGGCCCCTTTTTTTGCGGAAGCGGTCAAAAAATTCTGGAGCGCGGGGGCAATGCCCACCGCCTTTTTCCATTACGAAAACGGTCAGGAGCCGTTCAGACCGCGCGGGAGGCGAAAACGACCTGATTCCGCCCGAGTTTCCGGGCTTCATGCAAGGCGGCGTCGGCGCAGCGGTACACGGTTTCAAAGGTGGTGCCGTTCTCGGGATAGAAGGCCACGCCGATGCTGCACGCGGGAGCGCTTTTGCCCCGCGCGGCGGACAGAGTTCTGAGTGTGGCGCGAAACTCCCGCGCCTTCTTCTCGGACAACGCGCCGATCTGCACGTCCCTGAGCAAAACCACAAAGATGTCGCTGCCGACCCGACCGATGCTGTCCGAACGCCGGAACGTCCGCCGCAGCACCCACGCGATGTCGCTCAGGACGGCGTCTCCGAACGAACGGCCCATCGTTTCGTTGATTTTCCTGAAATTGTCCACATCGACGACGAAAAGGGCATGCGACTGGCGCACGTCGCTGGTCAGGAAACACCGCTCCGCAAGGTTTCGGATCGACGCTCTGTCGTAAAAACCCGTAAGGGCATCCCGTTGGCCGAACGTATCGAGAGACGACTCCCGCATGTCGTTCGCTGTCATGTCGCAGCCCATCGCTTACCTCCAACCGTCGCGTAAACGCTCCCGACCGTATTCCCGATGTTCTTGTCAGGCATCCCGCGGGGCGAACCATCGGCCACGGAGGGACTCCCGTGAAACTCTCTCGACGCTCAAAAAAAACCCATACGAAACTCAACCGAGCAGTCCGGAATACAGGCGCGGCGTCGCCGCAAAACAGGGCAGCAACTCCCGAGGGCTCCAGACAGGAAATCCCGCCTGTTCCCAAGCCAGTATCCCGCCGCCGAGCTGAAAGGCTCCCGGCGCGCACCGCTCCAGCAGCGCGGCGTTGTCGCACGTCCGCCTTCCGCTCCGGCAGAAAAACACGACCGGCTTGCCGGAAAAACGGGCGTCCAGCCGCCCCATCCGTTGCAGGACGTCAAGCGGCACCAGCGGGCAACCGGGGATGGCCCGCTTAAGAAATTCCTTTTCGGTACGGATATCCACAAAAAACGCACCGCCATTGCGAAACAGCGCCACGGCGTCCTGCGGAGAAAGCGTTTCCAGCATCAGTCAATCCTGTCGGCAAAACAATCCGCAATCCGAAACGCGGACGCGGGGGCAACCGCCCGTAGCCGTATTCTATCACCCGCGACGGCGGGAGGTCCAGATCTTTTGCGGCGAAAACAACCTCGGGACAAGGCGGGACTCCCCGCCCCGTCCCGGATCGGATAACCTTCGCCGCGAGTCTGAAAAAGCCCGCCGAAGAAAGCAGTTTTCAACGGAAACCGCGCCGTGTCGGGGCGCGCCGTCGCGCATGCGGAAGCGTACGCAACGCCGGAGAATGTCTATTTCAGGTGCTCGCCCGTCAGCTTCTGCTCTCTGGAACGCTGCGCCTTCTGAACGTTTTCCTGCAACTTTTCCAACAGATTGCTGCAAATCAGCTTCTGTTCGGGGGCATAACCGCACAGTTTCCTGTATTCTTCCACGGAAATGCCGTGGGACAACAGATGCTTCGCCGTCAGGTTCTGGAAACTCCGACCGCACAGACAGCACACCACGGACTCGTCGCTGATCGCCTCTTCGGGGCGGACCACCAGATTCCGTTTGGTGAACTTCTTCTTGGGCGCGGCGGCGGAAGCGGGGGCATCGGCGGGTTCCTGAACCTGTTCTTCAAGGGCTACGGGCTCGGCGACGACTTCTTCCACATCCATCACGGCGAGCTTGTTGTTCGCCTGAATAAGTCCGGCCTTGAAAAGAGCAAATTGTTCAATGATGAACGCTGAAGGTTGTTCAGGATATCTTTCCATGACCAATTTGAGCAGTTCGGCATCGCTTATCATAGATGAACCTCCGATAAAAAGGGATTGCTTAGCCTAATAAACTTTCAGGCCCTTGTATAGCGACATTTCATCATGGAGCGATATCGGACCCATCCCCCGTTGTTCAAAAAAGCCGCCTCTGCCGATGAGGAAGAGCAAACATCGGAAAAAAAGCCGAACATATTGTGAAGAACCGTACCAACTGACTGCGATGCCCAAGCATGTCTTTTCTCCACATGGAACACCAACACGACATCGACGACGCGCCGCAAAAAAAGGCGGCGCCGCATTGCCGACGCCGCCTTCAAGGGTTAGGGAAACGTTACCGCTTTACGGCCTCCCCGGCGAGGGGCTTGCCGTGCCATTCGCCCGTAAGCGTGCGGAGGAACCCGACGATCAGGTCGCGGTCGCCCTGCGGGATATCCATGCCCGACAGATAGACGCCCATAATGCGCACGGCTTCGTCCAGCGTGGTCACGGTGCCGTCATGCAGATAGGGAGCCGTCAGTTCGATATTGCGCAGATTCGGAACCTTGAAGCGATGCAGGTCTTCGGCCTTGCCGGTAAAGCCCTTGAGGCCCTCGTCCGAACCAATCGGGTTGCCGCGATCCGCGAAGTAATCCTTCTTGAGGTCCATATATTCAAAGGACTGCCCGCCCGCGGACTTGCCGACGTGGCAGCTCGAACAGCGGTACATCTTGAAGCGCTGGTAGCCCTCGACTTCCTTGACGGTCATCGCCTTATCGTCGCCCTTGAGCCACTTGTCGAAGCGGCTGTTCGGGGTGATCAGCGTCTTCTCGTATTCGGCGATGGCGTCGGTGACGTTCTTGCCGTTCCAGCCGTCGGGATAGACGGCGGCGAAGGCGGCGGTCAGCTCGGCGTCCTGCGCGAGCTTGGCGCAGATTTCGTCCCAATCCTTGCTTCCCATTTCAATGGGATTCATGGGCGGCCCGCCGGCCTGTTCCTGCAAATCGGCGGCGCGTCCGTTCCAGAACTGCTTTACGTTGAAGGCGGCGTTGAACATGGTGGGCGCGTTGATGTCGCCGAACTGCCCGCGGATGCCTTCCGCGAAACGCTTGTTGTCCGTCCCGGCCTTGCCGTAGTCGTGACAGGTCTGACAGGCGACCGTATTGTCGCCGGAAAGCCGCTTGTCGGCGAACAGCTTTTCGCCGAGAGCCACCTTGGCGGCGTTGACTGGAAGCGCGTTCGGCAGGGGCTGCAACGGTTCGTCGGCATGCTGCGGCGCGGCGAGGCCCGTGGCGTAATGGGCGGCGCGGGACGCCTTCACCCAGTCGAGGATGGCTGCCTTGTCGTCGGAGGAAACCCGGCTGCCCCAGTGCACCGCCGTGAACTTCGCGGGCGGCATGGTTTCGTTGGTGATCACCCATTCCATCTTGGCGAGCGTGGCTTCACCGACGGGCTTGTCCTTCGCGGCCTCGACCAGTTCGAGGTTCAGGTCCATGGCCCGAAGCCCGTCCTTGAAGTCCTTCTCGATGATTTCCTTGATCCCCGGAATCTTGGCGTAGAACGGCAGATCGTAGTTCCGGGAATGGCACGCCATGCACTTGTCCATCACGATGCCGGACACCTTGGAAAACTTTTCCAATTGCGGATGGTTGGGGGGCATCGTCTGGTCGGCGCCGATGCTCTCGCTCAGGGCGCCGCCTGCCGCTACGGAAGCCGCCAGCACGCAACTGGCCACCAACAGGGCGGAACGGGTTCTCATCTTGCTCTCTCCTCGTCAAAAATGATGATGCAAACGTTTCCTCTCACTTGATTGCGTATTTTTGGACAAATAAAAGGAAATGTCAATACTAACAATAATCATTTTTGATAAACGCTTTCCCCACAAAAAAGCCTGGGAGAAAACACCACAACAAAGTGAAATTCATTATAAAACGCGTTTTGCCTTCTCCGCGTCATGCGCCATTTCATGCCGAACGCTGTAGAACACATCCTCTGCATCAGACGGAAGGCCATAAAAAAGACACCCTCCCGGTCCCGCCGGAGCGTGTCCTTTGCCATCCCGCCGCCGCGTTTGACGACGGGCCGCCCGCCGCAATTCGGCGACGGCTCAATCCCTGTCCCGATCCGCGGCGTCCCGCCCCATGTCCCCGAACAATTCCCGATACTCCGCATCGTAGTCTTCGGCGGCCAGACGGCTCGGCCGTTCCGCCGCGCCGCTTTTCGCATGGACGAGCGAAGGCACGGCGTCCGCAACGTCGTTGAATCCGTCCCGCGTATACGACACCTCCACGGCCCGCCCGTTCCGCCAGAACCGGCAGATGACGGGATACGTCTCGTCGGGGTTCCTGATCACGTCGCAGACCATGCCGTATCCGTAGGCGACGTCCAACACGCTGTCTCCGGCGATGAAGCTCATACGCACCCTTCCGTTTTGCGCGCGAACCATTCCGCACCTCTCTCCCATACGGCCTTCCGCCGGAAAAGAAAATCCCTGAGAACGTCAGGCGTCACCGAGTTCCTTGCGCTTGCGCCAGAGCGTCACCGTATTGATCCCGAGCAGTTCGGCGGCCTGCTCCATGCTGACGCCGAGCGCGAGCACCCGCCGGATGTGTTCGGCCTCCACTTCCCGCAGGGTCGGGATGCGTTTTTCTCCGGACGGCTCCCCGCTCCCGGACAGCGCGGGCGGCAGATCGGCGGGCGTGGCCTCCCGACCGGCGGCGAGCAGGGCCACCCGTTCCATGACGTTGCGGAGTTCCCGGACGTTGCCGGGCCACGAATAGGCCAGCAGCGCCCGCAAGACGGCCTGCGACACCGTGGGGGCCTGCCCGTACCGCGCGGCCGCCGCGCGCAGCAGCTTGGCGGCCAGCGGCGCGATGTCCTCGGGGCGTTCCCTGAGCGGCGGCACCACGCACTCGAACACGTTGAGCCGGTAATACAAGTCCTCACGGAACGAGCCGTCCCGCATCATGGCGGCAAGGTTCCGGTTCGTCGCGGCGATGATGCGGACGTCGAGCCGGATCGGCTTGTTGTCGCCCACCCGCTCGATGACCCTGTCCTCAAGGAAACGCAGCAGCTTGGCCTGCGCCGTGGCCGACAGTTCCCCGATCTCGTCGAGGAACAGCGTGCCGCCGTCCGCCAGCTCGAACTTGCCCTCCCGATCGCGGACCGCACCGGTGAAAGCACCCCGGACATGGCCGAAGACTTCGGACTCGAAAAGATTCTCCGCGATGGCCGTACACGTGACCTCGATCAGCGGCTTGTCCGCCCGCGACGATCGCCGGTGGATGGCCCGCGCCAGTTCGGTCTTGCCCGATCCGGTTTCGCCGGACAGGAGCACGGTGGCCTCGCTCGGCGCGATCCGCTCCACAAGGGTCTGCAAGGCCAGCGATTTGCGCGAGGTCAACCCGTCGAACCAGTCCCCGGCTCCGGCCCGCAGACGCGCGTTGTCGCGCCGGAGCTCGACCAGCGTGGACACCTTGCGGACGAGGTGTTCCAGTTCTTCGGTGGTGAACGGTTTGGGCAGGTAATCGTAGGCCCCGGCCTTGATGGCGGACACGGCGTTCTCGTAGGAGGCAAAGGCGGTCATCACCACGCAGACGACGTCGGGATAACGGGCGCGCACATCCCGCACCAGTTCCACGCCGGACATGCCTTCCATGCGCATGTCGGTCAACAGCATGTCCGCCGGTTTTTCCTCCAACGACTTCAAGGCGGCCTCGGCGCTCTCCGCTCCCACAGGCCGGCAGCCCATCGCCTTCAGGCCAAGCATCAGCGTCCGCACGATTCCCGGATCGTCGTCCGCTACCAAAACTCGCAGCATGGGGCACTCCTTGAGGGAAGGGAAAAAGAGGAATCGGGGGAGGGGGAACCTTTCTGGAGAAAAGTTCCCTCTCCTCTTCCCAAGACGTTCCTGTACGGATGACGGCCCCTGCCCTTCCCAAGCGACGGGCCGCACGGCATCCTCTCCGTTACCGCAAAAAACGCAAAAGACAAATCCCGAACTCTCCCCCTTCATGCAAGACCACCGCCGCTCTTCCCGCCCCAATCCCATCAGCAAACGGAAAAAACCACGAGGAAGGATTCGATAAGGTCGAAAGTCTTGGGAAGGATGGGGGAGGGTTGGAGGGGGGGGGGGGGCCGGGGGGGTGCTGTGTG
>CAUHBW010000096.1 GCA_959604115.1 uncultured Bilophila sp.
ATACGGACGGAACGACGGGCACGAGCACCATCGTGGTGACGATCGAGGACGACGTTCCGAGCATCGAGTCGGTGTCTGCGGACGTGACCGAAGGCGATACGGAAGCGGTAGTCGGGAACGTGCTGAGGGAAGGGAACGCGGACTTCGGAGCGGACGAGCACGCCGGCGACGCGCCGAGCGTAAGCTGGAACGTGAGCGAGTTCGGCGACAAGGCGGTATCCGACGGAAACGGCGGGTACACGGTGGAGACGGAGTACGGCACGCTGACGCTGACGGCGGACGGCGGGTACGGCTTCACGCTGGACAACAGCCTCGACGCGGTGAAGGAGCTCGGCAAGGACGAGCATCCCGAGATCAGGCTTGAGTATACGATCACGGACAAGGACGGTGACCGGGCGACGGCGGGCCTGACGGTGACGGTGAACGGCGCGGACAACGACGTGACCGTGACGCCTGATCCCGATCCCGAGCATCCCGGAGATCCTTCGCTGGACGGCGGTCATCTGAGCGTGTCCGAGTCCGGCCTCGGTGACGAGGCGCGGGTGACGGCGACCGGTTCGATGACGATCGAAGCGCAGGACAACGTGTCGACGGTGACGTTCACGGACGCGGAAGGGAATGCGGTGACGGTGGTCGAGAACGGCCATGCGGTCACGGACGCCCACATCGCGACGGACGAAGGCGTGCTGACGGTGACGGGCTTTGACCCGGCGACGGGCAAGCTGACGTACGAGTACGAACTGAAGCAGTCGACGCAGGAACATACGGCCGAAGGCAAGGACAGCATCCATCACGACATCACGGTGACGGCGACGGATACGGACGGAACGACGGGCACGAGCACCATCGTGGTGACGATCGAGGACGACGTGCCCGTGCTGGAGTTTGACAAGGAAACCGACGCCATTCACCGCTTCGAAAGCTCCGAAGGCACGTTCGTCATGAATTATGGCGCGGACGGAGCGTTGAACGGTTCCGAAACCATAGACGTACGGATAGGGCTTCCGGACGGCACGACCGCTCCGGGTACGCTCACCTTCGAGAACGGCGTGGCTACGCTGGACGTCCCCAACGGGCATCTGCATGCCGGAACCCTGACCGTCACGGATAACGGCGACGGCACGTATGCCTATTCGTTCAAGGCCGGGTTGCTGGCCAAGTCGGGCGACTACACGTTCAACTTCTCCGTGACCGACGGAGACAGGGATACGGCGTCCGATGCGCTGACCGTAACGGTGGAAAACCGCGTGCCCATTGCCGAGGACGATACGTTCTACATCAACAGGGAGGACCACTTCCAGTCGGATATCTCGGTCAAGCTCGGCTCGTCGGTGATCACCGTCAAGGGAAGCGTGCTCGGTTCGGGCGACTTCAACGCGACGGACGGTCTGCCGGAGAAGCATAATACGCTGGAATACGGCTTCAGCCGGAATCCTGTCAGCGGAGCTGCGGTAAAGAACGAAGCCCTGATTTCCGAACCGGGTTCCAACTTCTTCAGCCGGTTCTTTAAGGATGAAACCGGAAACGGGCTGACTGAAGACGCTCTGGAGTCGGGCGACGAAATCCTGACCCTTGAGCTTGATCCCAATATGACGCCTTCCGAAATGTACGACGCTGTGACGGCAGCGGCCGCGCAGGCTCTGGCCGGAGGGCATATCCTCTACATCACGTCTTCCAACACGGATACGCCGCTTGCGCTGCACGTTACGAAGGACATGAAGTTCGGCGACGCGACGCATAGGCAGGTGGTCATCGTCAACGGCGACCTCAAGTGCGACGCGGATATGATGGTGGACGGCTTCCTGTATGTCGACGGAAACGTCGTCCAGACCGGCGACCTTACGGTCAACGGCGGCATGGCGGTTTCCGGCAACCTGACTACCGCCGGGGAAGTCGACTCCTCGTGGACGGCGGATGCCGAGGGCGTCATCGCCGACGAGGTCATCGGTACCGCACACGGGGATATTGTCCTCAGCTTCGCGGACATCCTGTCCGGCAAGTACTCCGAAGGAGGCGACAGGCCGGACCATGACCCGGACGGCGACGGCTCGGGCGTGAGCATCGATCCCGATACGATCAAGCTCGCGGCCGGAATGGAAGGGCATTACACCCTGACGGTTGATGCCGACGCGGGTACGGTGACGCTGACGCCTAGGGATGAGAAGTACGAAGTGAAGCCGCAGTTCACCTATCAGGTGAGGGACGCCGACGGCGCACTTTCCAACGAGGCCACCGTCTCCGTCGAAGTGAACCACATGATCGTGTCCACGGGCGGCGACCCCATTTACGGCGGCACCAGCCACGACATCATCATCTCCAACGTGGACAGCACCACCAGCCTCGAACTGGGGAGCACGAACTACAACGTCGCCATCATTCTCGATATGTCGGGAAGTATGGCGTGGGATATGAATGGCGACAAGATAGGTGATCGGGATACAACGACGAAGTCCCGGTTCGATATTGCCAAGGAAGCGTTAAATGAGCTGGCGAATCAGCTCGCCGGTCATGACGGGAAGGTCAACGTTGCGCTCATTACGTTCAGCGGAGACAGCAAGATCGTCGATCTCGACGAGATCAACGGGCACCCGGAAAAGCTCGCGGATGCTCTGGCAACATTGCGTACTCCCAATGGCGGAACCAACTATGAGGCGGGCCTCAATGCGGCCACCAACTGGCTCACGACTCAGAACGACAAGGGCTACAACACGGCCAAGGGCTATGAGAACAGCGTCTTCTTCCTGACGGACGGCAGGCCGACCTATTATGTTCAGAATTCGGTAACTTATCGGATCGGCTATTCGAGAAGTGTTACTGTTAACATTCCCGAAGGGGCAACAAACGGAACGACATGGGAGGAAAACGGCGTAACCTATAAGCTTGAGTCTTCCGGTGATACGTCCAGCAGCACGTATCCCAATGGAGAATTGTATCTCTGTAATGGGGATGGTACGCGGATTAAGGACTTCTACAATAATTCTGTATCCATACGCGGCGGTACAGGCAGCGATGATACTACTGGCAGGAATCCTGCAAATGTTAATGTCCCGGCCTCACAGGCTCAAGCATTATCCGCCTACGATTACCTGAACGCTACGGTTCCCGGCAAGACTACGGTCAACACCATCGCCATGGGCGATCTCGGTGACTACAAGGACAATCTTGACGCCATCGACAGCAACGGCGACGCCATCATCGTGGACACTGCGGACGACCTGAAGGCCGCCCTCGAGGAAGGCATCAACCAGACCTTCATGTCCATCCCGGTGCCGGATACGGTGTACGGCAATCAGGGCAACGACATCATCTTCGGCGATACCGTCGGCAATCTCGCCGCCATCATCGCCGAGAAGATGGGCCTAACTGCGGAGCAGGTGGCTCAGGTCGACCACTCCACGATGATCAACTACATCGTCAACCATCCTGACGAGTTCGATACGTCGCGGACGTACTATGAGGATAAGGACGGCAAGCAGCAGGTCTTCGACAAGAGCGACATCCTTATCGGCGGCGAAGGCAACGACTACCTCTACGGGCAGGGCGGCGACGACCTCCTGTTCGGCGACGGCGACAACCTGCCTCCCAAGGACGGCACCGGCATCCTTGACATGATGGTCAAGTATCTTGGGGTCACGGACACCAATTCGGAGACGCTCCCGGCGAGCCTAGTGGAGGCTATCCACGGTCTGAATGAAGAGCAGCTCAAGGGGCTGGCCTCGGAACTGGAGGCCAACTATGAGAAGCAGACGGACGGCAACGACCACCTGTACGGCGGCGAGGGCCATGACGTCCTCATCGGCGGAGGCGGCAACGACCAGCTCTTCGGCGGGGCGGGAGACGATCTCCTGTTCGGCGGCAGCGGCTCGGATCGCCTGTTCGGCGGAGAAGGCGACGACGTCATCTTCGGGGGCAGCGGGGACGATTACCTTGATGGCGGGGCCGGATCGGACAAGCTCTACGGCGGATCGGGCAACGACATCATCAAGTATGACGCTTCCGACTTCCTCGTGGACGGCGGCGAAGATATCGACTTCCTCGTGGGAGTGGGCGCAACCGCTGCCGTGGACTCCGGCACGGTCAGCAACGTCGAAGTGTTCGTCGATACGAACCTTCCGTTGACGAGCATGGACGATCTGGCCCAGACGCTGGGCATTACCCTCTCCGAAGGGGGGAAGGTCGCCTTTGCCGATTCATGGACTCAGGGGAGTGAAACGACTGTAAACAATATCGAGTATGTAACCTATACCCATGACGGCGCTGACGGAGCGGACGCTACGGTCATGGTCCAGAAGGCCATTCTGGAACACGCACAAGGCTGATTGACATGATGGGAGACCAGGCTGGGGAAGCTTTTCCCCGGCCTGGTCTTTTGTCGTCTCTATCGTGGAACGAACGTTCAACCAACTCGGATGATTCAAAGGGAGAGCAGATGAAAAAGATAATGGTAAGCATGTTGCTGGTTTTGGGAGTGGCGGGATGCGCCGCCAACGCTCCGGTGAAACAGCCGGGCGGGATGGAAACGGCGCAGACGCCCCGGACGGAGCAGTCCGGGGAAACCGTCGCCGCCGTCCGTCCGGCGGCCGACGCCGCTGACGAAAACCGGGGCAGGGCCGTTTCCGTCAAGGACACGGTGGAAGCGACGCTCGGGTACAACCGGGGCCTCAAGGTCATTCAGGAAAACCTCGACGTGACGCGCCATGAGCTGCGCCGGGCCAAGGCCGGGTACGGGCCGAGCGTGGACATGGTGGGCCGGGTCGGCGCCAACGAACTGAGCACCAGCACGACCCGCTCCTACGGTACGAACGAGGGCATGTACGGCACCAGCTCCGTCGGGCTTACGCTGACGCAGCCCCTGTGGAACGGCTTCGCCACCCGCAGCCGCGTCGCCACCGCTCAGGCGACGGTCGATTCCATGAGCTTCCGCGTGTTCGACAACGCCACGACGTTCGCTCTCGACGGCGTCATCGCGCATGTGGACCTGCTGCGCCGCCGTGAAATCCTGCGCCTTGCGGAAGCCAACGTGGCGCGCCACCGCGAAATCCTCGCTTCGCAGAAAGACCGCATCGGCGCGGGCGTGTCCTCCACCGCGGACGTGACGCAGACGGAAGGCCGCCTCTCCAGAGCTCTGGCTACGCTGAGCGACGCGCAGGCTTCGCTTCGTGAAGGCGAGGCCTCGTATGTGCGGCTTACCGGAAAGCCGGTTCCCGGCGACATCACCGACGTGGACGCTCCGGCCGCTTTTGCCGAGCTGGACGACGCACTGGAAGCCTCGCACAGCACCAACCCGAAGCTGAAGGCCTATCTCGCCGACGTGCAGGCCCGCAGAGGGGACAAGGGGCTGGCCGAATCCACGTACCATCCCCAGATCAACCTTGAAGCCGGTCCTTCCTATTCCGACAGGGCGGGCAGGGGAAATCAATGGGAAAAGGAAATGAGCGTGGGCCTCGCCATGCGCTGGAATCTCTTCAACAGCGGAGCCGACGACGCCGAGGTCAAGGCCGCCGAGGCCCGCATCAGGCAGGCGCGGGAAACCGCCGCCGACTTCGTTGACGAGCTCGACAAGGAAATCGCGGATACGTGGACCCGCTGGCTCTCCGCCAAGGAACAGGAAACCTATTATCGGAACGCGGTCGTCTACAACATGGAAACCCGCGACGCCTACATGGAACAGTTCGTTCTCGGGCAGCGCAGCCTGCTGGACGTGCTCGACGCGGAAAGCGAACTCTTCAACTCGTCTACCCAGCTCGAAACCGTGCGCGGCAACATTATCGTCGGCGGCTACCGGCTCCACGCGCTGGCGGGGGATCTGCTCCCCATCCTGAAGGTGAACACCGAAAAGCTGTATGAGGCTCCCGGAGCGTCTCAGGAACACAACAAGTAGGCTTTTTCGCCCGTTCCGGAGCATCCCGCTCCGGAACGGGCGGGAGGAGGCGCATGCGAGTACTGTTTTTGAACTATACGTTTCCGGGGCCTTTTCTCCAGCTGGCGGCGGCCTTTGGGCGCATGGAGGATACGACCGTTCTTTTCGCCGCGGAATACGGCAGGCGGGATTTTTCTCTTCCGGGCGTCCAGCGGGTTGTCCTTTCAAGGCCGAGGGAAAGGAATCAGAAGGATAAGTCGCTGTTGTCCGAGCAGGACAGGCTGGAATGGGACATGAGCATGGCCTTCCAGCGGGGGAGGATGACGGCTTCCTCCTTTTCCAAACTCCGGGAAAAGGGCTTCGTTCCCGATATTGTCATTTCTTCCGCAACGATGGGGAACAGCCTCTTTCTTCGTGCTGTATTCCCGGAAGCCTTTTGGGTCGCCTATGGGGATTGGTATTTCGCGCGGGGAAAAAGTCCGGCAACGCCGGGCAAGGCTTCACTCCCTCGAAACTTGTCCATGTGGTGGCGGAACAATCTTCAGATAAGGACGCTCTGCGAGAGCGACTGGATGATTACGTCCACCAAATGGCAAAGGAAACAGTATCCTCCCGCGATAGCCGAAAATCTGCACATCCTTCCCCTGTGCCTTGATACGGAGTTTTTTTCACCCGCACCCCATGAGGGCTTTTGCTTCAGCGATTGCGATCTTTCCCACGTCCGCGAACTGGTCACCATTGCGGCCAACGGTACGCCCCCGTCCGCATTCTTTAGAAGTCTGCCCCTGTTGCTCGAACGGCGTGGGGCCTGTCACGTGGCGATCCTCGCCGGTACGGATTCTTCGGCGACGGGCATGCTCCTGAAAGAAGAACGCATCGGCCCCGAGCTTGCCCAGCGCATCCATGTGCTGGCCTTTTTGCCCGATGACGCCTACCGCGCGCTTCTTCGGGCGTCTTCCCTGTATGTTTCTCTGCCCGGTTCCGGCATGCTGTCGTCGGGGCTTTGGGAGGCCATGAGCTGCGGTTGCCTTGTGCTGACGGAAGATACGGAAGCCGCCCGCGAAGTGGTCCGGGATGGGAAGGAGGGAATCCTCCGTACGTTGGAGAAGCCTTCCGTTCTGGCGGATACGATGGCGGAACTGCTTGAATGCGCTCCCGATCTGGGAAATATCCGCGCGGCGGCCAGAGAAAAGATGCTGAGGCAATACAGCGTCCGCAACACCATAAAGGAAAGCATATCGCGTCTCTTGAGGCGATACGCCCAGTGGCGGGAGGCTTTCGGCGGCAGAGAAATCGCGTGATGCGTCCGGGAGAGGGGAGCTCACGAGGGACCGTCGCGGTGCGTTGAAGCGCTCGCCCGGCTGCGGCCTTTTTTATTCGCTCCGCCCGTTGAGGCGGCACGATGACGCCGGCGCGGCGCACTCGAAAAATGTGCGCCGCGCCGTCGTTCTCGGGAGCGGTGGTGCGGATGGGGCCTAGGCCGTGGTTGCCGGTCCGGAATAGTGGACGTGGACGAGACGCCAGCCTTCGGGACGCTTCACATAGACCTGGCTTTCGCGTCCGGTCGTATGGCGTTGACTGCCGTCCGCCCGCACGGTCGCCACGAAATCCCATTGGAATTCGACCACAGCGGCGTCTCCATACAGTCGGATTGCAGGCGTGCCGACCAGCGTGAGTTCCCGGATGGAGAACGTTTCCCCCATGGTCTTGCCGTAAAAGTTTTGTTTGATCTGCTGCCATCCGGAGGCGTGACCGCGCGGGTGGGTGAACGAGACGTCCGGCGTGTTGGCCCAGACCTGTTCCGCAAGGGCCGGATCATCCGCGTGGATGATGGAGCGGCGGTACAGGTCGAGGATGTTGAGCAGTTCCTGTTTTGCGGCGGACTGGTCCATGATGAACTCCTTCGGGTTGGAAATGCGGTTTTTGAGGCGCGTTGGGCGGATGCGGCGGCACGGGGTGAAAATCAGGGGCTGTCCGGAGATTGCGGCGTTTCGGCGGCGTCCCGCAGATTGTGCAGAATGGTCCGCAGGACGTTGAGGCAGGCTTGCCGTTCCGGTTCCCCGACGCCTTTCCAGACCTGTTCCAGCAGCTTTTCGGAAATGGCCGCCTGCTCCGCGCGGACGGCTTCACCCTTGCCGGTCAGGGCGACAAGCTGCGCCCGGGCGTCCTGCGGATCGGGCTCCCGGCGGCAGTACCCACGTTCTTCAAGCGTCTTGATCAGGCCGGTGACGGTATTCTTCTTTCTGCCGATGGCTTCCGCCAATTCGCCCATCTGGATGGGGCTCCGTCGGAACAGCGCGTTCAGGACAGCCCCGTGAGCGGGCAGCAAATCCGTGATGCCGCGTTCCGTGAGGGAACGGACAAGAAACCGGTTGGCCTGTTCGCGGATGGAGGCGATCAGGGCGATGACGGCATGGGTGTCGTAGTGTTCTTTCATGGCGGCTCGTTTGGTTCGTGGGCGAACGGATGGGATGTCTCTTGTTTAGTTCGCCCACGAACAAATGTCAATGCCGGGACGGCTCCCCGAATGCCCCGGCCCGCGCGGAGCGGCCTCGCTTCGGGACGCCCGGAATGGGCGGATCAGGCAATATTGTGAGAGAATGGCATCTTTTCCCGCGCATGAAACGGTTCTATGCTGCGTACCGTAAAGACGGGTTGCGGACTGCGTGGGAGGAAAGGCGCCACGCTGTCCGCCGGAGAAGCCGCCGTTTCTTTGCTTCCGCCTTGAGCAAGATTGAAGACGGATGGGAGACTGTTGAGGATACCTTTTTCTCGAATACAGAAAATAGTGAAGCGCATCGTTTCTGAATGGACACGGTGCGCTTGCCTTTTATGGATGCTTTTTATGCCTGATGAAAGGATCAGGCAAAGATTCAAGAGAATCATGTCTAGGTTTTGGCGATACGCGCATTTATATATACGTCACAAGATGCCGCTACGGCATCGAAACAACCATACGCAAACGAGACGTTGCGTCTCATACACAATCAAGGAGCATATGATGTTCAAGTTTCTTCCGTTCGCCGCTGTTCTGTCTCTGGGTGCCGTAATGGCCTTTTCCGTTCCTTCCTACGCCGATCTGTCCGGTGCGCTGATGGCAAGCAGCGACGGATCGAATCTCGGCAGCACGGGGACGGGCTCCAGATACCCCGCCAATCCCGAAACCGGGAAGCGGGACGGCGTGCTCGACTGGAACGGAACGGGCCGCGACGTTTCCCGGCATCCCGACGGTCCCCGGCACGATTTCGCCACCTGCGGCATCTGCAAGTAACGCCTCGGCGGACTGTCCTTTCGGAGCGGCTTCATCCGGGAAGCCACGCTTTTCGACCGTGCCGCATCGAAAGGGCTGGCTCGGAATCTTCACGGACATGACTGCGCAAAAAGGCGGGGAACCTTCCCCGCCTTTTTGCGTATCCCGTGGGAGCGAAGGCGCCCCGACTCATCCGGCGTATTTCTTCGCCTGTTCGTTGATCAGATCGATGTCCTCAAAATAATTGATCTTCATGGCGCGTTTCACGTCGTCCAGCGTCCGGGAGGCCGCTTCGCGGGCCTTGAGGCTGCCCTGCTTGAGGATTTCGTAGACGGCGGGAATGTCCTTTTCCAGTTCCCGGCGGCGGTTCCTGATGGGTTCCAGTTCGCTCTGAAGCACGTTGTTCAGGAATTTCTTGACCTTGACGTCGCCGAGGCCGCCGCGCGAGTAGTGCGCCTTCATCTCGTCGAGGTTCTGGTAGTCCGGCAGGAACTGCGCGAAATGTTCAGGGCGGCAGAAGGCGTCCAGATAGATGAACACCGGGTTGCCCTCGACCTTGCCGGGGTCTTCCACGCGCAGGTGGTCCGGATCGGTGAACATCGCCATGACCTTTTTCTTGATCTCGGCGGCGTCTTCCGCAAGGTAGATGCAGTTGCCGAGCGACTTGCTCATCTTGGCCTTGCCGTCGATGCCGGGCAGGCGCAGGCACGCCTTGTTGTCGGGCAGCAGCATTTCAGGCTCCACGAGGGTGTCCCCGTAGACGGCGTTGAACTTGCGCACGATTTCCTTGGTCTGCTCCAGCATGGGAGCCTGATCCTCGCCGACGGGAACCGCGGTGGCCTTGAAGGCGGTGATGTCGGAAGCCTGGCTGATCGGGTAGGTGAAGAACCCGACCGGGATGCTGGCCTCGAAGTTCCGCATCTGGATTTCGGCCTTCACCGTGGGGTTGCGCTGGAGCCGGGCCACGGTCACGAGGTTCATGTAATAGAAGGACAGTTCGCAGAGTTCGGGGATCTGCGACTGGATGAACATCGTGGACTTCTGGGGATCAAGGCCGCAGGCGAGATAGTCCAGCGCGACCTCGATGATGTTCTGGCGCACCTTTTCGGGGTGTTCCGCGTTGTCGGTCAGGGCCTGCGCGTCCGCAATCATGATGAAAATCTTGTCGTATTTGCCGGAATTCTGGAGTTCGACGCGGCGCTTCAGCGAACCGACGTAGTGTCCGACGTGCAGTCTTCCCGTGGGCCGATCCCCGGTCAATATAATCTGTTCCATGTGTGTTCCCTTTCGGCTGTTTCGTTTTTCCCGTCGGCGCATGCGTCCGGCAGGCGTGGCGGGGTGCATGGTGACACCATATCCGCGGCACTGCAACAAGAACGTGTTTACATGACGGGCCGGTAAAGTTCAAACGCCGGATCGGGCGCGGCCCCATGCCGGATGATCAGTTCCGGTTCGTCGTCTCGAAAACGGGCCGCTTGCGGCCGGGGAGCAGGTTGTCGCCGTCGTCCCTGCGCAGGAGCATGAACACGAACGCGGCGAGCAGGGTGATCCCGCCGATGGTGATGAAGGTGTAGTGGAAGTGGTCGAGCAGGGAGCCGGACGCGAACGAGTTGTAGAACCGGAGCACGACCGTGCTGCTCGCCACGCCGAAGCTGATGGAAAGTTGCTGGGTGACGGACAGGAGGCTGTTGCCGGTGCTGGCGTTTTCCGTGGACAGGTCGCCGAGGGTG
>CAUHBW010000097.1 GCA_959604115.1 uncultured Bilophila sp.
CTTTCTTCAGAAAGGTTCCCCTTCCCCTCCCCAATTTTCATTTCACTCTTACAATACGCGCTTGTCCACGACGCGGACGGCCTTGCCTTCCGAGCGGGGGATGGAGTGGGGCTCGACGAGGCGCACCTTGGTGGTGACGCCGAGGAACTCCTTGATGCCCTTCTGGATCTGCTTTTCGCGCTGCTGGAGATCCTTGATGGCGTCGGAGAACATGGCGCCGTCCAGCTCGACCTGCACTTCCACGTTGTCGAGGTTGTTCTCGCGGGTGAGGATGAGCTGGTAGTGCGGGGAAACGCCCTGCACTTCGAGCAGCAGGCTTTCGATCTGCGAGGGGAACACGTTCACGCCGCGGATGATCAGCATGTCGTCGCTGCGGCCCGTGATGCGGTTCATGCGGACGTGGGTGCGGCCGCAGGAGCAGGGCGTGTAGTTCAGCGAGGTGATGTCGCGGGTGCGGTAGCGGACCAGCGGAATGCCCTGCTTGGTCAGCGTGGTGATGACCAGTTCGCCGGTGCTGCCTTCGGGGAGCACTTCGCCGGTGGCGGGATCGATGATTTCGGGAAGGAAGTGGTCTTCCCAGATGTGCATTCCGTGCTGTTCCTTGGCGCAGGACTGCGCCACGCCGGGGCCCATGATTTCGGACAGGCCGTAGATGTTGGTCGCGGTGATGCCGAGCTTGTCCTCGATGTCGTGGCGCATTTCCTCGGTCCACGGTTCGGCGCCGAATACGCCGAGGCGCAGGGGAAGTTCCTTGATGTTGATTCCGGCTTCGAGGCCCGCATCGTAGAGGTGCAGGGCGTAGGACGGCGTACAGCAGAGCACGGTCGCGCCGAAGTCGCGCATGAGCTGCACCTGACGCTTGGTCGAACCGCCGGACATGGGGATGACCGTCGCGCCGAGGCGTTCCGCGCCGTAGTGCGCGCCGAGGCCGCCGGTGAACAGGCCGTACCCGTAGGCGACGTGCACGAGGTCGTTCGCCGTGGCTCCGGCGGCGGCGAGGGCGCGGGCGGCGCATTCGGCCCAGACTTCGATGTCGCGCTTGGTGTATCCGACCACGGTGGCCTTGCCGGTGGTTCCGCTGGAGGCGTGGATGCGCTCGATCATTTCCATGGGAACCGCGAACAGGCCGTACGGATAGTTGTCCCGCATGTCCTGCTTCACGGTGAAGGGAAGGTTCTTCAGATCGTCGAGCGTCTGGATGTCGGCGGGTTTGATGCCCTTCTCGTCGAAGCTGCGGCGGTAGAAGGGCACGTTGGCGTAGACGCGGCGGCACAGGTCCTGCAGGCGGGTCAGCTGGATCTTCCGGATATCTTCCCGGGGCATCGTTTCCTTATCTATGTTGAAAATCATACAGTCCTCCAAACGGAATGCGTAAAGTCGAGACAGACGAGGATTGCCCCATTTGTTCGGAGCGGTCAAGGCCGGAAACGAGGATTTTCCTCTTGGGACGGCGGATTCCGGGGGCTTCCCCCTTCGCTTCCGGGCGTTCCCGGATTCGTCCTTGCGGGCGGCGGTTTCCGGGGATTTCCGACGGAGCGCGTTCGTTGCGATCAACCCGAAAATGGAGTATGTGTCGGCGATGGAACAGAACAACTCTACTTCTCAGGCGTCTCAGGCAGCTCCCGCTCACTCCCCCGCCCCGAAGGCACAGCCGATCCGCAAGTTCTCCACCGCGTCAGCCGCCGAAAAGACGGCTGTTCTTGTGAAGTGGCTTGAAGAGAGCAAGGCGCGCGATCTCGTGGCCCTCGACGTGGCGGGCAAGAGCCCGTGCATGGACGTGGTCGTCGTGGTCACGGCCTCCTCTCTGCGCCACGCCAAGAGCCTCGCCGACGGGCTCATGGAGCAGTGCACCAAAAACAACTACGAATTCCTGCGCATGGAAGGCTATCAGACCGGCCAGTGGATTCTGTCCGACCTGAACGACATCGTCGTGCACATTTTTCAGCAGGACATGCGCGAACTTTTCCGCATCGAATCGCTCTGGAAGGACGCCCCCGTGCTGTACGGCGAAACGTCCGCTCCGGCGCGCCATGAAGAACCCGTTTCCGGGGACGAAGACTAGCCCCCTTTTGCAAGGAAGTTGCCCCATGTCCCTTACCCCGACCCTGCTGCTCATTCTTGATGGTTACGGACTGGCTCCCGCCGGTCCGGGAAACGCCGCCAGCCTCGCGCGCACGCCGAACATCGATTGGCTCGTCTCCCTGCCGGGCGCGACCCGCATCGACGCCTCCGGGCGCGCGGTGGGTCTGCCCGCCGGGTACATGGGCAATTCCGAGGTGGGGCATCTCAACATCGGGGCCGGACGTATCGTCTATCAGGACATGACCCGCATCGACGTGGCGATGGAAACCGGCGAACTGGCCGCCAACCCCGCGCTGCTCGGTCTGATCGAGGGCGTGAAGAAGGCGGGCGGCCGCCTGCACTTTGCGGGCCTGCTGTCCGACGGCGGCGTGCACAGCCACATCAACCACCTCGGCGCGCTGCTGGACATCGCGGCTTCCCACGGCGTGGGCGTGCGGGTGCACGCGTTCATGGACGGGCGGGACACCAGCCCGACCAGCGGCGCGGGCTACCTTGCGCGGCTCCGCGGCATGATGGAGCGGACGCGGGAGGCGCATCCCGGCGTCTCCGTGGAACAGTCTTCCCTTGTTGGGCGTTTCTACGCGATGGATCGCGACAAACGCTGGGAGCGGGTCACGGTGGCGTGGGATATGATGGTCCACGGCGAGGGCGCGCGCTCCGCCGATCCCGTGGCGACGGCGGAGGCCCTGTACGCCGCCGGGGAAACGGACGAATTCCTCAAGCCGCAATTGTTCGGGGAGCCGGACGACGTCTGCATCCGTGACGGCGACGGCATCTTCTTCTTCAATTTCCGGGCCGACCGGGGCCGCGAGCTGGTGAGCGCGTTTCATTTCCCGGATTTCGACGGCTTCGATCGCGGGCGCGTTCCCGCGTTGTCGGGCCTTGCGTCCATGACCTCCTACGACAGTTCGCTGCACGTTCCGGTGGCCTTCCCCAAGGAAAATCTGGTGCAGACGCTCGGCGAGGTCGTGGCTGACGCGGGCGCGCATCAGCTCCGCATCGCCGAAACCGAGAAGTACGCGCACGTCACCTACTTTTTCAGCGGCGGTCGGGAAGAGCCTTTCCCGCTGGAGGATCGCGTGCTCGTCGATTCGCCCAAGGACGTGGCGACCTATGATCTCAAGCCGCAGATGAGCGTGCTCGAAGTGACGGACCGTTTTCTCGAAACGTGGGCGGCGGGGCCGGACAAGGACGGCGTGCCGTATACGCTGGCGGTCTGCAATCTGGCGAACCCCGACATGGTCGGGCATACCGGCGTCATCGAGGCGGCGGTCAGGGCGCTGGAGTATGTGGACGGCTGCGTGGGACGTCTGGTCGAGGCCGTGCTGTCTTCGGGCGGCCGGGTTCTGATGACGGCGGACCACGGCAACGTCGAGGAGATGCTCGACAAGGACGGCCACCCGCAGACGGCGCACACCTGCAATCAGGTTCCGCTGGTCGTGGTGGAACGGAGCGCGGACGGGGACCATGCCGTGCCGCTGCGTTCCGGCGGCAAGCTCGGGGACATTGCGCCCACGCTGCTGCACTTGTGGGGGCTGGCCCGGCCCGACGTCATGACCGGCGAGAGCCTCGCCGAAGCGGCGAGGGGGTAGAATGAACCATTCCAGTCGTCCCGTGCAGCCCGTTCCGCCGGAAAGCATGGAGTTGGTGTTCTGGTACCGTTGTCCCGGCTGCGGGCGTCGGAATCCGTTGATTGCCCCGACGCAGCCCGCCTCGACCCGCTGCGAGTCGTGTGGGGAGGCGTTCCCCGTCATGCCCATCGACGAACGCACCGTGCATTACGTCAAGATCATGCTCGCCAACGGGCGCGCCGCCGTGGACCCCGATTTCGCATAAGTTTTTGGGGGGAAGGATCGGGGAAAGAAGGAATCCTTCTGAAGAAGGGGCCGCTTTCCTCCTCTTCCCTCCGCTTCTTCGTTCCGCCGAGACGCCCGCAAGGGCAGGCGTTTTCCCGTTTTTCCCGTTGAGTGTTCCGCAGTGGCGGCGGGCTGTTTTTCAGGCGATTTCGCATTGCCTGTTTTTTTCGTCGTGTCGGAGAGACGACTTTGGGGAATGCCCAGGTTCGGGATATGCCCGGAAGATGCCGCCCCCGGCGCGTCCTTTCTTTTTCACCCCTTATTGGAACAAAGGAATGTGTATGAACGCTTTTTTTCAGGCCGCCCGGGAAAACCTGTTCGGGCACGTGTCCTTTTTGCAGCGGCGGACGCCGGGCATGCTGATCCGGGACGTGGGCGGCGCGTTGCTCGTGGACTCCGGGCTGGCGTCGGATACCTTCAACAAGGTGCTCTGGGGCTGCGACGGGAACGGCCCGTGCGCCGTGGAGCCGGACGCCGGGGCGTTGGCGGCGGCAAAGGACTGGTTCGCGGGGAAACGGCCCCGCGATCTGCTGACGTTGCCGGGGACGCCGATGCCTCCGGCGACCGAGCGGCCCTTTACCGTGTGGGATGCCGCCGAGGACGAGAGCGCGTTGCGCCGTCGGCGACTGACGTTCGAGCGGGAGGGCTTCCGCATCGCGGAGAAGGAAACCGGCATGGCCCTGCCCCTGAATCGCTGGACGCCGTCCGCCGCCGTGCCGGAAGGGCTGCGGATCGAACCCGTCGGGAACGCCTCGGGCCTCGCCGCGTTCGCCGAGGTGATGGCCGCCAACTGGACCTCGCCGGACGAGGCTGTGAAAAGTTTCTACAAGTTGACGGAAAGCGTGCTTTTACAGGGTATTGTGCCGATGCGCCTGTTCGTCGCCTTTGCCGGGGACGTGCCCGTGGCCAGTGGGGAACTGTTTGTGAGTGGAGGAGGCAACACCGCGGGATTGCATATGATCTGCACTCGTGAGGCTTTTCGCAGACGCGGCGTCGGCGGAGCCGTGACGGAGGCGCTTTTGCGGGCCGGACAGGCCGCGGGCGCGTCGCTGGCGGTATTGCAGGCTTCGGAGGATGGCGAACCCATGTACAGGCGGATCGGCTTTGAACCGTGCGGCCTGTTCGTCGAATACGTCATTGAGGAGGAAATCCTTTTGTAAGGGATTGTTGCCGTTCGGAGGGGAATCGTCGGAATTCATTGAACGCTCAAGCAGGTCTGCGGACCGGGTATTCGTCTCTTTTTTCACGAATATGGTTATGTTGGCGTTTTCAATGGGGAGTCCGAATGGGCTTTCCCCTCTTGACGGGGCCTTTTTTTCACGATACCAGCTTGGAAAGCTAGGCACCTGTCTGAGAGCGTATGGCATCATACTGCAATCAGACCGGTTTTGTTGTCAGGGGAATTGTTTCTTTTTCTATTTGCAAAGGACTGCCACCATGGAAAACGGTCGAAAACTGCTGCGTGGGATTGCGCTGGCGGCGATTGCCGTGATCGGTTTGGGTGGGATCGCGTTGTTTGCTTCACCGTCGCAGGCCGCCGACACCCGACCCGACGTGATCCGCATCGATGCCATCGGCCAGCTCAAGAAGAAGCTGGAAATGCCTCCCGCCGTGTTTTTGCATGACGAACACACCAAGGCCCTCGCTGCCACGGGTCAGGACTGTTCCGTCTGTCATACGGCCGCCGCGAACGGCCACACCGTCAAATTCCAGCGCGAGGACGACGGGGCCGACCCGAAGAAGCTGGAAAAACTGTATCATAACGGTTGTATCGGCTGCCATGAGAACATGGCCTCCAACAACCGGAAGACCGGTCCGCTCGACGGCGAATGCCGCGCCTGCCACAACACGAAACTGCCGTACAAGGCCGAGCAGAAGCCGGTCAAGATGGGCAGCAAGTCGCTTCACTACATGCACGTCAGCTCCAAGGTCATCGTCAATCCGGCGAATCCCGACGAGAACTGCGGCGTGTGTCACCACGTGTACGACGAACAGCTGAAGAAGCTCGTGTGGAAGAAGGGCAAGGAAGACGCCTGCGCCGCCTGTCACGGCGAAAAGGCCGAGGGCGCGAAGCCGTCCCTCCAGACCGCCGTGCACACCAAGTGTGTCTGGTGCCATGAAAACGTGGCCCAGTCTTCCCGCGCGTACCTGACCGCTCAGGCCGAGTCGAAGAAGGCCGAAGCGCCCAAGGGCAAGAAGCTGTCCGCCAAGGAAGCGCAGGCCGAGGCTCAGGCCGAAGCCGCCGCCATCGAGGCCGCGATCGTTACCGGCCCCACGACCTGCGCCGGCTGCCACACCGAGGCCGCCCAGTCCAAATTCAAGCGGATCAGCCCGGTTCCCCGCCTGATGCGCGGCCAGCCCGACGCCACCGTCCTGCTGCCCGTCAACAGCGCGAGTCGTCCCGAAGGCGCTCCCGAAGCCGGCATGAAGCCCGTGGTGTTCAACCACAAGGCGCATGAGGCTTCCGTGGACAGCTGCCGCACCTGCCACCATGTCCGCATCGAATCCTGCACCGTCTGCCACACCGTGGACGGCAACAAGGACGGAAAGTTCGTGAAGCTGGCCGACGCCATGCACGCGAAGACCTCGGACAGCAGCTGCGTGGGCTGCCACCAGCAGACCGTCATGAGCAAAAAGGAATGCGCCGGCTGCCACGGCGCCGTTCCCGTCATGCCCGCCGACTCCTGCGCCACGTGCCACAAGGACGTGAAGGGCATCACTTCCGCCCAGATCGCCGACGGCTCCGCCTTCAAGCTTTCCAAGGAACAGCTTGCCGACATCGCCGCCAAGAATCTGGCCGAAGAACCCGCTCCGGCGAAACCGCTTCCCGCCGCCGACATTCCGGAAACCGTGACCATCGGCGTGCTGTCCAACGATTTCGAGCCCTGCGTGTTCCCGCACCGCAAGATATACGAAGCCCTCGTGAAGGGCGCGGGCGAAAGCGGCCTCGCCGCCGCGTTCCATACGTCGCCCACGTCCATGTGCGCCGCGTGCCACCACAACAGCCCGGTCGAAGGCCTGAAGACGCCGCCCAAGTGCGCGAGCTGCCACGGCATCCAGGCCGACAAGATGGCTGCGGACGCCAACAAGCCTTCGCTCAAGGCTGCGTATCATCAACAGTGCATGGCCTGCCACGATCGGATGAAGGTCGCGAAGCCTGCCGCCACCGATTGTGCGGGTTGCCACACCCCGCGTGTGAAATAGGCGGTGAGGAGAAGATATGAACCGTAGATCCTTTCTGACTCTGATGGGTGGCCTCGGCATCGGTTCGGCTCTCGGCGGCGCGAAATCCGCGTCCGCCGCGGGCGGAACCTTCCACGGGTATCCCGACAGCAACGGCGTGCTGCACGACACCACGCTGTGCATCGGCTGCCGCAGGTGCGAACAGGCCTGCAACAAGGTCAACGACCTGCCCAAGCCGGAAAAGCCCTTTACCGACCTCAACGTGCTCAACGAAAAGCGCCGCACGTCCGCCAAAGAGTGGACCGTGGTGAACAAGTACCGTCCCGCGAGCCTCGACAAGGACGTGTTCCGCAAGACCCAGTGCATGCACTGCGAGGAACCCGCCTGCGCCAGCGCGTGCTTCGTGAAGGCGTTTACCAAGAACCCCGACGGTTCCGTGACCTACGATCCCACCCTCTGCGTGGGCTGCCGTTACTGCATGGTCGCGTGCCCGTTCAACATTCCCGGCTACACCTACGACCGCGCCCTCAATCCGCTGGTCCAGAAGTGCACGCTGTGCCATCCGCGTCTCCAGGAAGGGAAACTTCCCGGCTGCGTGGAGGCGTGCCCGACCGGCGCGCTGGTCTTCGGCAAACGCAAGGACCTGATCAAGATCGCGTGGGACCGCATCAACGCGCATCCCGAACGCTATCAGGGCCATGTGTACGGCGAGCATGAAATGGGCGGCACAGCGTGGATGACCATTTCCGGAGCCCAGTTCAAGGAAGTGGGACTGAACGAGGAACTCGGCACCAAGGCCGCGGGCGAATACACCGCCGGCGCGCTCGGAGCCGTGCCCATGGTCGTGGGCATCTGGCCCGTCCTGCTCGGCGGCGCGTACGCGATCACCAGGCGCAAGGAACAGATCGCCAAGGAAGAACAGACCGAGGCCGTGAATACCGCCGTCGCCCGCACCGAGGAAGAGGCCGCGAAGAAGCTGCAGGCCAGCCTCGACAAGGCCGCGAAGGCCGCCGCCAAGGAAAAGGACAGCGCCGTCGCTTCCGAAGTGAAGAAGGCCGTGGCCGAAGCCGAAGAGGCGCTCCGCGCCCGTCTTGAGGCCGAAAAGGCCGAAGCCGTCGCCAAGGCCGTTGAAGAGGCCGCCGCCAAGGCCGCCGAAGAAGCCGCGAAGGCCGCCGAAGAAGCCGCGAAGGCGCAGCCCAAGGCTCCCGTCAGGCCGTCCAAGCCTGAAAAGGGCAAGAAGGGCAAGAACACCACCGGCGGGGAGGCGTAAGCAATGAAACTCTGGAAAAAGCTCTCGAATCGTCTTGACGCCATGGCCGACGTCATGGCCGCCAGGCCTTGCATGCAGGGCTGCGTGGGGAAGACGCTGCTTTCCATCCCCCGCACGCCCGGCAACCTGATCACTGCGGTCATCCTCGCCATCGGCGTGCTGATCACCATCGGCCGCTTCGGGTTCGGCATCGGCGCGGTGACCAATCTGGACGACAACAACCCCTGGGGCATCTGGATCGCCTTCGACCTTCTGTGCGGCGTCGCGCTGGCGGCGGGCGGCTACGTGACCTCCTCGGCCTGCTACCTCTTCGGCATGAAGCGGTTCCACTCGGCCGTGCGCCCCGCCATCCTGACCGCCTTCCTCGGCTACGCCTTCGTGGTCGTCGCCCTGCTGTATGACGTAGGTCAGCCGTGGCGTCTGCCGTATCCGCTGGTCGTCTCGCAGGGCACCACGTCCCTGCTGTTCGAAGTGGGCCTGTGCGTGGGCATCTACCTGACCGTGCTGTTCATCGAATGGTCCCCCGTGGGCCTCGAATGGCTGCTCGGCATGAAGGAAGCCCCCTGCTGGCTGGTGCGTCTGCGCCCCTACATGCACACGATCCGCAAGGCCGTGCTGTGCTTCACCATCCCGCTGACCATCCTCGGCGTGGTGCTGTCCACCATGCACCAGTCCTCGCTGGGCGCGCTGTTCCTCATCGTGCCGAGCAAGATGCATCCCCTGTGGTACTCGCCGTTCATGCCGGTGTTCTTCTTCATCTCCTCGATGGTGGCCGGGCTTTCCATGGTCATCTTCGAAGGCACGCTGGCCCACAAGGCCCTGCACCACAAGATGGACGAAACCCACCTGCGCGAAGCCGACGGCGTCGTGTTCGGCTTCGGCCGCGCGGCCTCCTTCGTGCTGATCGGCTATTTCATCATCAAGGTGCTGGACACCACGATGGACAACGACTGGCATTACCTGTTCACCGGTTACGGCGCGTGGTTCGCCGTTGAAATGGTGGGCTTCGTGCTCCTGCCCGCGTTCCTGTACGCCCTCGGCGTGCGCGAGAAGAACCTCACGCTCATCCGCGTCGGTTCTGTCTTCGCGGTGCTCGGCATCGTGGTCAACCGCTTCAACGTGTGCCTCGTGGCCTTCAACTGGCAGCTGGACAGCGCGGATCGCTACTTCCCGAGCATCTCGGAAGTCTTCCTGTCCATCTTCATCGTGACCCTGATTGTGACGGTGTACCGCTTCGTGTGCTCGAAGATGCCCGTCATGTACGAACATCCTGATTTCAAGGACGCCCACTAGGGCTCCGGGAGCGAACCATGGAAGATTTTCCCACGCTCTATTCGTTTATGATCTTCACCAAGGGCTGGACGTATGTCCTCATGGGCGTCGCGCTCGTGGGGTTCCTCGGCTACTGGCGCTTCCTTTTTGGGCGCGACGAACGGACCGGCAGACCCGAGTAATCCGCAAGGAGCTGTTGTATGTACGAATTCCTCACTGGTCCCATGTTGTGGGTGGCCTTTCTCGTCTTCGTGATTGGCCTCGCCCGCCGTGTGGTCCTGTATATCCGGGGTCTGGACTGGCGGCTTGAACGCGTCGCCTACGGCCCGGGCCGCAAAATCGGTATGAAAGGCGCGCTTTCCTCGGTCTTTCAGTGGCTGGTTCCCTTCGGAACCCACAGCTGGCGCAGACAGCCGTACTTCACCATCGCCTTCTTCCTGTTCCACATCGGCGTGGTGATCGTGCCTCTGTTCCTCGCCGGACATATGGTCATCATGCAGGAACGCTTCGGCTTCAGCCTGCCCGCGCTGCCCATGTGGTTCTCCGACGCGTTCACGGTGCTGGCCATCGTGGGCGGCATCATGATGATCCTGCGCCGCATCGCGCTGCCGGAAGTCCGCTTCCTCACCAACATGGCCGACTGGGCCATTCTGGTGCTGGTCCTGTTCGTGATCGTCGCCGGTTTCCTCGCCCGCATGCAGGCTCCCGGTTACGAAAGCTGGCTCCTGTGGCACATCTTCTCGGCCGAGCTGGTGCTCATTCTGGCGCCGTTCACCAAGCTGTCGCACATCGTGCTGTACTTCATGTCGCGCGGACAGCTTGGCATGGACTTCGCCATCAAGCGTGGCGGCGCGACGCGCGGACCCGCTTTCCCCTGGTAATCCTTCGGGATTCCCAGCATATTGGAGGACAACATGCCTGAAGGCAAGTTTTGCAACAGACGGCCCGTCAACACCGAGGAAGATCTGAAAGCGCTCCTCGGCGACAAGGGCGGGCAG
>CAUHBW010000098.1 GCA_959604115.1 uncultured Bilophila sp.
GACAAAAGCACCGGTGCCAGCGGAGCCGACAGGATCGTGGAATTATGCCGGGCGTACCCGATCAGGCCGTACCTCGTTGAGGGCGGAGGGCGCGGCTTCACCATCCCGAACGGCTGGGGCGCGAACGAAACGAACTGGGCCGTAGTCAAAGAGTTCGAGCGGCTGTGGTGGAGCGAGGCGGGGGACGATATTGTGGAACGCTTTAGGGATAAACTGCCTTCAGTTGAACGCAGCGTGTGGGAAAAGAGCGCAGTGGTGGAGGTGGAGCCTCCTCTTTCTCGCGCTGGTCGCCAACCATAACCCCGGCGGGATAGGTTCTTTCCGAAGCCTTTTCTACAGGGGTCGGCACAGGCGTGGGGGCGTATCGCGGAAAAAGGAAAAGCGTTGCCGCCCACGTCCTGATATGACGTATCATCTTGAAGATATAGAAAAATTTTCATCATCTGAAGGTTGGCCCCCGGCCCCTGCCTTTGTCCGGCTTGTACCACAGGGGGAGCGGGGGGGAAGCGCCGATTCCACCTGTTACGGTGAAATGTATCAGATGGAAAAGGCGCTTACGCAGCGGGCGGTGCGTCAGGCGAAAGAGCTTGAAGTTGACCGTAAGCTCAAGCGGCTGATTCCGCGCGGGCTGTATGAGCAGTCTCTGGCCGCAGCCGCCGTTGTAGCCAGCACGGGGCTGGAAGCCTTCGTCTACGATTCTGTGCGCGAGATCATCCACCTGTGCGGCGGGACTCTCGAAAAGGAAGACGCCCTGCGCGAGTACATGCTTGAACGGGTAAAGGACTGCCTCAACGTTTTTTCCGAAGCGTTCGAGTACGACGTGGAGCTGGAGGCCCGGCTGGATGAAGAGGCTGAAAAGGAGGCCTCCCGTGGGGACGCTCTTTCGGACCGGGAGTCTGACGCATGAGCAAACAGTGGGCGCTGATCGACATGTCGCGGACGCGCAGGCGCATCGTCGCGCCCTGCCCTCCCGGCGTGACTCCGGGAATGGTGCACTTTGAATGGCCGGATGCCGTGCGCCGGATTTGGAAGCGCCCCGAGCGCCTGTCTGTGTCTCAATGGGCAGAACGCTACCGTATGATGGAATCCGACGGGCCGCGCCCCGGCAAGTGGAACAACGCGACGGCCCGCTATCTTGCCGGGCCGATGGATGCCTTTTCCCTGCCCTACGTCCGTGAGGTTGTGGTGGTGGCTCCGCCACAGACCGGGAAAACGGAAATCCTGCTCAACTGCATGGGCTTTGCCGCTGATCACTACCCCGGCCCGGCGCTTATGGTGTATGACCAACGTGAGCTGGCGCAACGGATGAGCACGGGGCGGGTGCGGAATCTGTTCCGGCTCTCGCCCCGCCTGCGCGGGATGCTCACGGGGAAACAGGATGATGAAGCCAATTTCTTTCTCCGGCTCAAGCACATGCGCATCGGCTTCGGGTGGGCGACGTCCGTTTCGACGCTTTCAAACGTATCCGTCCGCAACCTGTTTCTGGACGAAGTGGACAAATACGAGTCCACAAACAGGCAGGAAGCCGGGCCTGTATCGCTGGCCTACAAGCGCGTGCGCGCCTACCGGGACACATCCAAAATCATGCTGTCCAGTTCCCCCACCACCGTGGAAGGTGAAATCTGGCTGGCCTATCTGCGCGCGCAGGTACGGTTTGAATTTGCCGTGCGCTGCCCGGACTGCGGGCAGTATCATGTGATGCGCTTCAGCCATGCTTCCGGGAAAGGCTGCGTCGTCTGGCCGGAGGGGATGGCATCGCAGGACGTCTTCAGCGGAAAGGCCGCCCGGTACGTCTGCCCGTGCGGCAGCGTCTGGGACGACTTCAAACGGGATCGCGCCGTGCTCGGCGGCCGCTGGCAGGAGGCGGAAAGCGGGCTGGACATGGCGACATGGTTTGCCCGGCATCGCCCACGTTCCGTCGCCTTCCGCTTCTCGGCGCTGGTGTCGCCGTTCGTCGGCCTTTCGGAGACTGCCTCCCGCTTCATCACGGCGGCGGAAGACCTGAAAGTCGGGAAACTCGACGCCTACAAGGATTTCATGAACGGCTACCTCGGCGAACCGTGGCAGGAAGACTACAGCCCGCGCAAGGAAGAGGCCGTGCTGACCCTGCGCGACGAACGCCCGTCCGGGGTGCTGCCCTCCACGGAAAAGGTGGCGGCCCTGCTGGCCGCCGTAGATACGCAGGACTTCGGCTTCTGGTACGAGATCAGGGCGTTCGGGTACGGTCAGGAATGCGAATCGTGGCAGGTGCGCTCGGGTTTCGTGGAGGATTTGGACGCGCTCGACCGGGTACTGTGGCTGCCCTACTACGACGTCAACGGCGTCGAGCACGTCGTGCAGCTTGCGGGCATCGACTCGCAAGGGCACAGGACGCGGGAGGTCTACGATTGGTGCATTCAGAATCGCGGCCGCACATTGCCGATCAACGGCGAACGCAAGTTAAAACAGCCGTATTCCCTTGCGAATATTGAATACTATCCGGGAACAAACCTAAAGATTCCCGGTGGCCAGCGTCTCCTGCACGTCCACACGAAATACTACAAGGACGCCCTGCACCGGAAGCTGTCCATCGCCCCGGCGGACCCCGGCGCGTGGCATATGAACGCGGAGTGCACGGCGGAGTGGGCAAAGCAACTGTGCGCCGAATACGTTGACGATCTCGGCAACTGGACGTGCCCCAAAGGACGGGACAACCACGCGTGGGACGTGAGCGTGTACGGCTTCTGTCTGGCTGACTTTCTCGGCCTGCGCTACCAGACGCCCGAGCTGTACGAGACGGAACCCGGCGAACCTATGGGCGCGGCCCCCCCCCCCCGCAGGAACGCCCGCGGCGGCGGTGGTAACGGTTATCTTTTCCCTCCCTTTCAGGCAAGCCTTACAGAAAAGGGGGGGCATATGAAGGAAGATATGCGGATAGGCAAGCTCATAGCCCTGCTGCTGTGGCTTGTGGCTGCGGTGGCGGCTTTCGGATGTTTTGCGGAAAATCAGTACAGTCTGGCGTTCGCCTGCATTTTCAGCGGGCTGTTTTCGGGGGCCCTGCTCTGGGAAATAGCCTCATGCGTGGAACAGCTGAAAGGCATCCGGCGAATTTTCGAAAACGTCACAAAAGACTGAGCATCATGTCTTGCCAAGCGCGGCGAACGTCGCTATCTTGAACGCAAGAAGGGCGGCAAGTGCTACCAACACTCACCGCCCCGTGGGCCAGTCCCCCGGCGATTTTAGTTCATCACCAAGTTTCAAGCCCGTGTGAGAATGGCTGTTCCCACACGGGCAAACTCATTTTCTAGCCGCGAAAGCGACGGACAATGAGCGCCACGATGACGCCGGCCAATACATTGGCCGCGACGTCAAGCAGGAACTGTGCCATAGGCTTCCTCCTTTACCCGGAGGACGGCCCACGCCTCTGATAGCGGCTTTTGGGATGAAGCACAAGGCATCCCCGAAAACGGAGAGGATGACGCGCTTCGTATTGTTCCGCCGATACCTTTTGGGGACATCCCCATAACCGGCAAGGCGACGTCCGGGGGTCCGTGAGGCCCCGGCCGCTCATGGAGCGGAAAAACGTCGCCTTGCCTTTTTGTGTGCGACCTTCCTCCAGCCGCACCACTTTTGGGTTTCTCCATCCCGCCCCCTCCCGCTTTCCGGCGGGCATCCTGTCCGCCGGATTCGTCGCCCCGCCTCTTCCGGGTGCGCCGGCGGCCACTCCGACATTGCCATCCACATGCCCTTTTTGGGATGGTCCTGCCAGCAGCCGCCTTCCCCTGTCGGCAAGTCGCCCTCTCCCCGTTAACGTTTCCACGTTGTTCTCCGCACCGCATTAACCCCGTTTGCGCGTTCGCCTTTTTTCTGCTCAATTCTGGCTGATGTTTTCGTCAATCAGGAGCGTGCGGTATGGCGTTTACAAGTTTTCGGGATACGTTGGAACGGATGCGCAACGATCTCACGTCGGGAAACTGGCGCGTCAAGTCGTATGATATTGACGGGATGCAACGGGAATTTTTTTCGCCCGCCGAGTTCATGCAGATGCTCGACTATGTGGAGCGCAAGGCGGCGGACGAGGCGGCGCGCGATACCGGATACCGTCCGCGCACGGTCGTGCGGAGCGCGGACCGATGAGCCTGTCCGCGCGGCTCGACAAGCTCGTCGGCCTGTTCGCACCGGGGACACGGCTCGAAAGGGCGCGCTCCCGTGCGCGGCTCGCTCACGGCGAACGCATGTACGCTGCGGCCCGGCCCACGGAAGACGCCGCCGGGTGGCTCCCGATGGACCGGAACGTCAACGACGTGGTGCGGGCAAGCTCGCATGTCGTCCGCGCCCGCGTGCGCCAGCTGGTGCGCGACTTCCCCTATTTCGACCGGGCGGTGCGGATGCGCGCCGCGCTGGTGGTGGGGAACGGCATCCGGCTGCAAGCCCGCTACTACGGAGCGGGAAGGGCTTCCGCAACACTTGACGCCGAGCTCAATGAGGCCGTGGAAAGCGCGTTCGAGCGCTGGTGCGAACAGGCCGACTTCTCGGGCCGCCTGCATTTTTACGACATGCAGGCGCTGGCCGAACGCCAGCTCCTCGAATGCGGCGAAGACTTCTTTATCCGGCGTTTCGACCGTGGACGCTACGCCCTGCAAGGCATCGAGGGCGACCGGCTCACCGGGCACGGCGCGCGGGCGGCGGACGGCAACGCGCTGGACGGCGGCATCGAATACGAAGAAGCCACGGGCCGCATCGCCGCCTACTGGTTTGACGACGGCGCATTCACGCGGCGCGTGGTGCGCGTGCCCGCCGCGCAGGTGATCCACGGTTTCGAGACGCTGCGCCCCGGACAGCTCCACGGCATCAGCCCGTTCGTGGCCTGCGTCATGGTCGCGGGCGACCTCGCCGAGCTGCTGGACTCGGAACTGGACGCCACGCGCCTGCAATCCAAATACCTCGGCTTCGTGCAGTCAAACGACCCCGTCGGCTTTCAGGCCGACCGCAAGGCCGCGGGCCGCCGGGCCGAATACCTTTCCAACGCGACGCTCGAATACCTCCGGGCCGGGGATTCCGTCACGCTGGCGCAGATAAACCGCCAGTCCGGGACGTTCGAGCCGTTTTTGCGCTTCAACCTCCGCACGCTGGCCGTGGGGACCGGGCTTACCTATGAGCTGCTCACCGGCGACTACGACCAGATATCCTACTCCAACCTGCGCGGCATCCGGCTTGACCTCGCGCAAGCCCTCAAGCCCGCACAGGAAAACCATATCCGCTGGCTGTGCCGCCCGGCCTTCCGTGACTGGCTGAAAATTGAAAGCCTGCGCCGCCCGGAACTGGCCCCGGCGTTCGCCCTGCTTGAGCCGTGGTCGGACAAATGGATCGCGCCGGGCATGGAATCTCCCGACCCGCTCAAGGAAATCAACGCGTTCCGTGCCGAAGTAGCGCTCGGCGTCCGCTCGCCGCAGGAAATCGCCGCCCGCCGGGGCCGCGACTATGACGAGGTGGTGGACGAAATTGCGGAAGCCAAAACCAAGGCCGAAAGCAAGGGGCTGGGTTTCGGCGACATTTTCACCGCCCCCGGAGGACTCAATGCCGAAAAATAATTTGACGACCCGCAGCGCTGCGTTCGGCCTGCGCCAGTCGCCCGCCTCGCTGGATGATACGGCGCGCACCGTTGATTTCGTGCTGGCCACGGAATCCCGCGTCCCCGTCTGGGATTGGGAACGCGGCAGGATTGACGAAATCCTGCTCATGTCCGGGTGTTCCTTCCCGGAACAGGTCCCGCTGCTCGACGCGCACAGCCGCTGTTCAATAGAAGACCAGCTCGGTTCGCTGCGCGGCCTGCGCGTGGAAGGTGAAAGCCTGTTGGCCGCGGCGCACTTTTCCAGCACCGCCGAAGACGCGTTCCGCAAGGTCGCCGAAGGGCATCTTACCGACATTTCCGTGGGCTACAGCGTGGACGAATCGTACTGGATTCCCGAAGGCGAAACGGGCTTTGTCGGGGAATCCGGGCGTTCGTTCGCCGGGCCCGTCCGCGTGGTCAGCAAATGGACCGTCAGGGAAGGTTCCCTGACGCCCATCGGGGCGGACGACGCCGCCAAAGCCCGCTCTCAACAGTGTAACCCGGAGGCAACCATGCCGAATACGCTCCCTTCCCAGACGACGCCCGAACCCGTCGCCACGCCCCCCGTCCAGAAAAACCGCTCCGCTTCGGAGCCGCTGCCCGTCACCGCTCCCGACGCGGTGCAGGAACCCGTCGTCCCCGACGACGCGGCCCGCGCCGCAGATATCCTGTCCCTCGCCGTCCGGCACGGGATGCCGGAACTGGCGGAACGCGCCATCCGCGAGCATGTGAGCCTTGACGCCTTCCGGGCGCAGGTGCTCGACGCCATATCCTCACGGAACAGCGAGTCCGTCCCCGGATTCCGCGTCAGCATGGGGCAGGATGAGGGCGAAAAGTTCCGGGCGGCCGCCGCCGATTCGTTGGTGCTGCGTACCTCTTTCGGGCGCGTGGTCAAAACGCCCGCCCCCGGTGCGGAAGAGCTGCGCGGCTTCACTTTGGCGGAACTGGCCCGCGACTGCCTGCGCCGGGCCGGGAAGCCCACGCGCGGCGACATGGACATGGTGGGCCGCGCGTTCACCACGTCCGACTTCCCGTCCATCCTCGCCGACGCCGCGCACCGGGCCGTGCTGGCCGGGGCCGAAGAGGCGCAGGAAACCTATTCCCTGTGGACGGGCGAGGCCACGGCGGCGGACTTCCGCGAGCATACCGGCGCAACGCTCGAATCCTTCTCCACGCTCGACCGCGTGAACGAAGACGGCGAATACACCCACGGCGCGATCAGCGACCGCGGCGCGGTGTTCAGCGTCGCCACCTACGGGAAGCTGTTCAGCATTTCCCGTCAGGCCGTCATCAACAACGATCTGAACCAGTTTACGGAAATACCCCGCAAGATGGGGCAGGCAGCCGAGCGCACCGTCGCCGACCTCGTCCACGGCCTGCTCACCAGCACGGCGAACCTCAAGGACGGCAAGCCGCTCTTCCACGCCGACCGCAAAAACCTGCTGACAGGGGCGGCCATTTCCGCGGCCTCGTTCGGCAAGGCCGTCACCGCCATGGGCACGCAGAAAGACGGCGCGGGCAAAACGCTGGCCCTGCGTCCCTCCTTCCTGATCATCCCGGTCGCGCTTCAGATGGAAGCCTACCAGCTCCTGAACGCAACGGTCATCGGCACGCAGGCGGAGCCGAACAGGCCGAACCCGTGGACGAACTACTGCACGCCGATCATCGAACCGCGCCTCGACGGCACTGGCGCGCTGCCGTGGTTCCTCGCCGGGATGCGCGGCACGTTCCTTTCCGTGGCGTGGCTCGGCGGCAACAAGACCCCTCGCGTGGAACAGCGGCAGGGCTGGACCATCGACGGCACGGAATTCAAGGTGAGCATCGACGCGGGCGCGTTCATCAACGATCCCCGCGCCGGAACCAAAAACCCCGGCGTAGCTCCGGCGTAAGGAGGCTGAACAATGAAGAACTTCATGCAGAATGGTTCCCGGATGCGCTGGAAGAACAACGGTTCCGCAGCGGTGGCTTCCGGCGAGCTGGTGCCTCTGTCCGGCATGGTCGGCGTGGCCGCCGTGGATATCCCCGCCAGCGCGGAAGGCGAGCTTGCCGCCTGCGGGGTTTTCCTGCTGGCGAAGGAAGCCGCCGCCAGCGGCAAGGATGTGGCGCAGGGGGCCGCCGTCTACCTCGACGCCGACGGCAAGCTGACCACGGCGGCGACAACCACGTCGGGAAGCGACGCCACAAACAACCTGCGCGTCGGCGTATGCTGGGAGCCCGCGGCTTCCACGGCTGCCGTCGTCAGCATCAAGATCAACGTCTGAGCTCTGCGGCGGGCGTTCTCCGGGGCGTCCGCCGCTTTTGGAAAAAAATATGTGGCAAGATGTTGTGGCATGGACGGACAAGCTGATGCTGGACGTGCCTTTCAAGCTGACGGCATCGCTTTTCGGCTCTGTCGTGGCTTCGATGCTCGGCGGCATTTCCGCGCTTGTCGTCATTCTCTTTCTGCTGCTGTGCTGCGATTTCCTGCTGGGCTTCTGCCGCGCGTGGGTGCTCGACCGGATAAGCGGAAGGAAGATGCGGGCCGGTGTCTGCAAGATGTTTTTTTATTTCGTGGCGGTGCTGGTCATGGCGGCGGTGGAACATGCCGTCCGGCAAAGCGGCGTCCCCTTCCCCGTGCGTGATTTTTTCATCGCGTTTCTCTGCATCAACGAGGCGTTGTCGTGCATGGAGCATCTTGCCTTTTTCGGCGTGCCTTTCCCGCACAAGCTGCGGGGCCGCCTGCGCAAGTACCGCGATGCCATTTTCAATGAGGAGAAAAAGGCATGAGCTTTGACGCGTCGTTTGAAAACACCGTCATGGACCCCGGCATGGAAGGCGGCCTGAAGCTGACGGACGATCCGGCGGACCCCGGCAAGCTGACCTTTGCGGGCATCAGCTCGGCCTCGTGGCCCGGATGGCCGGGCTGGACCGTCATCGAATCCGCCCGCAAACAGGGCACGCTCAAAAGCGAAGGGGTCCAGAACATACTGCTGAAACTGGTGCAAGGCTTCTACAAGAAAGAATTCTGGGATCGCTGGAAGTGCGGGGACCTGCCCGACGCGCTGGCGCACGAGCTTTTCGAGCAATCCATCAATCTCGGGCACCCGCGTACCTGCCGCCACCTCCAGCAGGTGCTCAACGCCCTGAACGCCGAAGCCGCACCGGGCGTGTTCCGCTACGGGGCCGACCTCGGCGTTGACGGCGCATTCGGCCCCAAAACGCTTTCCCGGCTGCACAAGGCCGTCGCCGACGGGCGGGGAACCGCCATCCGCAACGGCCTGAACGCCCTGCAAGGCGCGCGCTATGTGGAGCTGTGCCTGAAAAACCGCGCCCGGCGGCGTTTTGCCGGGGGCTGGCTCGCCAAGCGGGCCGCATAGGAGGGACGCATGGACTTGAGACAGGATATCGCGCAGGTCATCGGCGATTTGGGAACCTACGTCACCCTTGATCCCGACGGCGAAGCCCGCACCGTCTACATGGTGTGCCGCCAGAACTACGGCGGCGTGGACACCATCCGCAACAAGCTGCTGGCGTGGGCGGATTCCGCCAGCATCCCGAGCGGCGCAGACTGGGGCTACGGCCTCATGCTGGCGGAGGATGCCCCGACGGACATGTCCGAAGCTCCGCGCTTCGACCTGCTGGACGGCATGGGGCAACGCTGGCGCACGGAAGCGGCCCGCATGGTCATTGACCGGGACGAAAACGGAATGCCGCATCTGGTGGCGTGGCGGCTGCTGCTGCGCGGCACGCAGCGGGCGACGAGGCGTTGATATGGGCCGCGCCTACAAGACGTCCTACGCCGGGCCGGAACGTTTCGCCGCCTTCGGCGGCACGTTCTGCAAGATTGAGCGGTCGGCGGCCCCCGAGCTGTACGCGATGGCGCAGGCCTTCCCAAAAGAGTTCAGCCGCGCCCTGCGCCATGCGGGCTACCTGCTGCGCGGCGAGCTCAAGGCCGCCCTGCGCGGCTCCGGAGAATTGCGCGCCTCGTGGCCGGAACTTTCGAAAATGCACCAGTACCGACGCATGGACATGCTCAAGGCCGGGACGTGGAGCCGTGGGCGGTGGCATCATGGCAGGCGTTTCCAGCTCAAACGGCGGGTCGGCTTTAAACCCGTTTCCGGGCGGGAGCGGCTGATGGAACGCTGGCGCGGGCGGACCCGAGACGGCTCCCTGCGCGGACGCGCGGCCATGGGCGGACGGCTCGTCAATGCCATGCGCTACAAGATGATGAATGAAAACCGCGTCGACGTCGGCGCGGTGACGCCCTCGGCGGCGCGGTTTCTGGAAGCCGTACAAGCCGGACGCCGGGGAACGGACAACCGTTTCCAGTACCTCGGCAGTCAGGCGATAACGCCAAGGATGCGCCGGGCCTTCTGGGCGGCGGGCGTCCCGCTCGGCAAGGACAAGACCACTCTTGAACAGCCGGAGCGCCCGCTGGTGGAACCGGTATACCGCCAGTGTATGCCGGAGGTGGAACGGCTCATGCTGGAACGCATCCGGGAACGTCTGGGGCTGTGAAGGCTTGCCAAGAGCCCAAAACGTCGCTATCTTGGTAAACAGGAAGGGCGGCAAGTGCGTCAACACTCACCGCCCCGTGTGGGGCACGTCCCCCGAGATTTTGGGAATCTCAAGTTTCTGCCCCGGTCGGAGAGTCGCCTCCTACCGGGGCAACTGCTTTAGAGGTTCATGAAATGAACCGCCACAGCCGCAAGAACGGCGGCAAGCCAAGCTGCCAGCACGTCCCGGAGGAAGCGTCTCATGGGGTATCCTCCTTTTCGGGAGGCGGCCCCACGGCGACAACGTAGCCGCCCGCGTCAATAATGACAAGAAAAAATGCCATACGACATGCGGATATTGCCATATGGCAAAAGGCTTGCTATCTTGCAGACAAGAAGGGCGGCAAGTGCGTCAACACCTACCGCCCAGTAGGGACCGGTCCCCGGATTTGATGTAAATCCCGTTTCAAGCCCCGGAAGGAACTCGCAATTCCTACCGGGGCAAACTCATTTCCAGCCTACTTTTTCAAGTAAGGGGC
>CAUHBW010000099.1 GCA_959604115.1 uncultured Bilophila sp.
ACGAAGAGGGCCCCCCGCCCTTGGGAATGTTTAACCAACATAAAAAATGGGGGGGGGGGCGTGGCAACCTTTCTTCATAACGGTACCGGCTCCCCTCCCCCGAACCCCCTCCTCTCTCCCTCCCAAGACTTTCGACCTTATCGAATCCCTTTTCCCGTTTTTCCCTGTGGGCCGAAAACGGGGCGGGGAGTTTTTTTATCAAGAGCGAAACGGAAAAGGCGAGGACAACCGTTCTCGCCTTTCTTGCCTTCAATAAGAAAAACCAGCTCGCCCGGCCTCACACCCTCGCGACGATCCAACGAGAGGGATTCGATAAAGTTGAAAGTCTTTGAAGAGGAAGGGGTGGGGTTTGGGGAGGGGAAGGGGAAACTTTCTCCAGAAAGTTTCCCCTTCCCCTCCCCAATCTTTTCCCTACTCGCCCCATCCAATGGTCTGGGAAATGATGATGCGTTTGCTCTCGGGGAGACCGAGTCCACCGGCGAGTTCGTCGGCGTCGTAGGAGGCGCGGACGACGTTGTTCAGGCCGACGGAGGCACAGAACAGCCCCACGTTCTGGTAGGCGGAACCCGCGTGCATGGCGGCGTACTGGGCGTTGCTGTTCTTTTTGGCGTCCGAAACGTAGATGAGCGTAGCCGGAGCTTCGCGAGCGAAGGTTTGCCCGCCGAGAAAACGGCGCAGATCGGACGTGGAGACCTGCTCAAGAGCGTGCTCCGCCGCGTCGTAATGCCATGCGCCGTCGCCGCGCAGCACGTATATTTCGATGTCCTGCCGGTTCAGGGCGGTGGGGATGGTGCGCCTGCCGTCGGGACGGTTCACCCCGCACGCGGCCCAGAGCAGATCGCCGAGCAGCTTGTCGGAAAGCGGCTTCGCGGTGAAGTTCCGGGAACTTTTGCGGGCGTCGAGCGTCTGCATGAGCGGAGCGCCTCCCTTGGTGTCGGGAGCCGGGAGTTGAAGAGAGGCGGCCTGCGCCGTTCCCGGAGCGAGGAACAGGAAGGAAGCCAGCAGCAGAACGGGCCATTTGGACATGGCGTTTACTCCTTGTTGCCGTGAGACGGCGTCCCGGAAGCCTCATTTCCGGGACGCCGGTTCGTATCATGGGGTGGTTGCGAATGGAGGAAGCGTGTAGGTTGTTCCCCAAACAAGGAGAATGATCATGAAATGGGGGTTGTCCATAGTTGCGCTTTGCGCAGTTTTCTGCTCCATGTCGCCGGTCGCCCGTGCGGCGGACAACGATGGCGATGCGAAACTTGTTAAAATGGTTGTGCTTTCGCGGCACGGAGTCCGCTCGCCGATGCAGCATCGCGGAGAACTGGATGCCTGGAGCCGACGCGGCTGGCCCGAGTGGCCGGTCAAACGCGGGGAGCTGACCCCGCGCGGAGCCGAACTCGTGACCGCGATGTGGCGTCAGGAGGCCGCCTTTTTGAAGGGGGCCGGACTGCTGCCGCAACAGGGCTGCCCCGAGCCCGGCGTGATCGCGGTCCGGGCGGACAAGGAACAGCGGACCGAAGCGACGGCGGAGGCCGTGCTGGAAGGGCTGGCTCCCGGCTGCGGGTTCAAGCCCGTCGTGAACCGGTCCGCGCCCATCGATCCCCTGTTCCACCCGGTCGAGGCCGGGTACTGCGCCCTTGAGCCCGCGCGCATTGAGAAAGAGCTTTCTCCCAAGGACATCGCTGAGCTGGAACAGACGCTCGCCGAACCGGTTTCGGAGCTGGCCGCGCTGCTCGGCCCCGCCTCCCCGGAATTCTGCCGCGAACACCGACTGCCGGAAAACTGCACCATTGCGGACGTGCCTTCGCGCCTGACGTTCGGCAAGGACAATCATACGGTGCATCTCGGCGGCAAGCTCGGCATGGCCTCCAGCGCGGCGGAAATCATGCTGTTGGAGTATGCCCAGTGGAACCGCCCCGCCGGGTGGGGAACCGTGGACACGGGCAAGCTCGAAACGTTGCTTCCCGTGCACAGTCGGGTGTTCGACGCCGTGAACCGCGCGCCTTCGGTCGCCGCCAGCCGGGGCAGCGAACTGTTGCTGGACATGGCGAACGCGCTGGTCGGCAAGTACGCCGATCCCGCCGTCAACAAGGCCAAGGTCGTCGTGTTCGTGGGGCACGATACGAACATCGCCAACGTGGCCAAGCTGCTGAGCCTGAATTGGCATCTTTCCGGCTACGCGCCGGACCAGATTCCCCCGGCGAGCGCGCTGGCGTTGACCCTCTGGGAACGGAACGGGCAGTATCAGGTGCGCGCGCATCTTTTGGCGCAGTCGCTGGAGACGCTGCACGATCCCGCCGCGGGCGGCGAACCGCTGCGCGAGGCGCTTGAGGTGCCGTGGTGCGGTTCGCAGGCCTACGAAGGCCCCTGCTCGCTGACCGAGTTCGAGCTGCTCGTCCGCGCCGTCATTCGCCCCGAATGCGTGCGCGAACGGTAGGCAAGACATGCTTCCGGCGGACGGGGGGGCGCCCCGCACACGCCGGAGGCGTTCTGAAACCCGTACACTGGTTCGCCCGAAGGATATGGTCGAGGTTCCGTCCTTTGGGACGGAACCCGCACAACGCCGATAAACGACACGGTTCCGCATCCGGCTTTTGCCGGGCACGGAACCGTGTCGCTTGTCGGACCTCCCGTTTTTCATTGGGGAGCCGCTTCGTTTTGCATGGAAGAACGGGTGAAGACGGGGAAGAGGCGTCGCCGGGAAACACGGGCTCCGCTCGCCGCGCCCCCGCCGTCGTTCGTCCCGTTTATAAAAGATTTTGAAAAGGAAGGGGGGAAACTTTCTCCAGAAAGTTTCCCCCCTCCGAATGGTTCGCCCCGTCAGCTTAGCGGATGTTGTACTGGCCGTCGGGGAGCAGGGTGATCTGTCCGGCCTTGTTCAGAGGAACGCCGATCCAGGTCATGGTTTCGCCGGCCTTGTTGGTGACCTTGATGTCCCACGCTTCGGCCTTTTCGGTGCGGCTCACTTCGACGTCGACCTTGTCGCCGTTGGGAAGGGTTTCCTGCTTCAGCAGGTTTTCTTCCCAGTCGTTGGCGTTGGTGGGGGAGAGGTACAGGGTGTAGATGTCATACTGCGCCCCGTTGAAGATGTTGATCTTCTTGTCAAGGGCGAGGGCCTGCCCGGCCATGCCGAGCGAAGCGACGAGGGCGAGAGCGGCGATGAGACGTTTCATGGCGTATCTCCTCTATCCTCCGGGTGCGTTGGCCGACCGCTTCCCGAAGCGGCGCGCAGTCCCCGGACTGTACCGCACACCCTGACGCGGGAGCGTGATCCACGCGTTCAGGATAGGTTGAGGGTGAAACTATGCCATGATAATCAATAGGTTGCCGGAATGATTCTATTCCACGCCGATTTTGGGGCAGAAGGACGCCATCTCGCATTCCCCGCAGAGCGGCTTGCGCGCGTCGCAGACGTGGCGGCCGAACCATACCATCCGGTGGTTGACCTTGCCCCATTCGGACTGGGGGAACAGCCTGATCAGATCCTTCTCGATGTCCACGGGATCGGTGTGTCGGGTGAGGCCCAGACGGCCCGAGATGCGCTTGACGTGCGTGTCCACGGCGAGGCCCTCGTTGATGCCGAAACCGCCCCACAGCACCACGTTCGCGGTCTTGCGGGCCACGCCCGGCAGCTTGATCAGATCCTTCATGGTCCGGGGCGTCTCGCCGTTGAACTCCTTCACGACGAGCTGCGCGGCGGCGATGAGGTGTTTGGCCTTGCTGTGGTAGAACCCGACGGAATGGATGACCTCTTCGAGTTCCGGAATGGTGGCCAACGCGAGGGCGGCGGGATCGGGCCAGCGCCGGAAAAGCTCGGGCGTGACCTGATTCACGCGCTTGTCCGTGCACTGGGCGGCGAGCACGGTGGCGACGAGCAGTTCCCACGGGTTTTCGGCCACGAGATGGGTTTCCAGATCGGGGTAACGTTTGGCAAGCAGTTCGAGAACCTTGGTCGCCCGCTGTTTTTCTGTCATGGTCTGTTTCCTTGATACGAAAGATGACGCCGGGGCGCGCCGTTCGGGGCGCGTCCCGGCGGAACCGGCAGACCATACGGTCAGAGACGCAAAAAGCCAAGCGGAGAGAGCCGCCGGGGAGTGAAGAGCCCTTCCGCCGATGCGGAAACGCTTTTCATTCCTCGAATGCCCTAGATGAGCGTTTCGATTTCGTCGAACTCGGGCGAAACGCAGATGACGGCTTCGGGGCCTTCCGCTTCCTGCGGCTTTTCGGCGGCCCGCAATTCGTCTTCGTCGATGGGGACTTCAACGATGGTTTCCATTTCGTCGAATTCGGGCGACGTGTAGGTAACGGTGTCGAGCCGGTAGCGCATGTCGCTGTTCGCACTGTTTTCGGTGGAACCGGAAGAGACAAAGACGCCGCTTTCACGCTGGAGCATGACGTTCCTCCTCGAAAAAAGGTTAGAAAACAATTACTTTTATCGGAGACTAGTGCCTCGTGGGGAACACGTCAATCCGTTTTGTTCGCTCAAACAGCAAAAAAGTGCGTTTTTTCCCAAAAAGGCGTCCGGGAGGCGGGCTCTCCCTCGATTGCCAGAACGGTGCGAACCGGCTATCGTTTCGGGCCGACGTACAGCAAAGGAGGACACATGGCTCTTTTCGTCTATATGACGGCGGCCTCCGCCGAAGAGGCGGATCGCATCGCCGGAGATCTTGTGGAGAACCGTCTGGCGGCCTGCGTGAACATCATGGCTCCGATCCGATCCGTATACGTGTGGAAGGGAGAGCTTTGCCGCTCCGAGGAAATCCCCTTCATCGCCAAGACGGACGACGACCGGTTCGAGGCGCTGGCCGCCCGCGTGCGTCAGCTGCACAGTTACGAGACGCCCTGCATCGTGGCCCTGCCCGTGAAGTGCGGGGATGCGGATTTTCTGTCATGGATCACCCAATCAACCCACCCGGAGGAATGATGTCCATTTATGTCGCCGGTTCGCTGGCTTTTGACCGTATCATGTCCTTTAACGGCGCGTTCGCCGACCACATCCTCGCCGACAAGCTGCACATTCTGAACGTGAGCTTCCTTATCGACGGGCTGGTGGAGAAGCGCGGCGGCTGCGCGGGGAACATCGCCTACACGCTGGCCCTGATGGGCGAGAAGCCGCTCATCCTCGCCACCGTGGGCAAGAATTTTTCCGAATACGGCGCATTTCTCGAGTCTTACGGCCTCTCGCTCGAGGGCATCCGGGTGATGAAGGACGAGTTCACCGCGAGCTGCACGCTGATCACGGACAGGGACAACAACCAGATCAACGGGTTCCACCCCGCCGCCATGAGCTTCCCCTGCGACTACGGATTCCCGAACGTGGACGCCTCCGCCGACTGGGGCATCGTGTCCCCCAGCAATCTCGACGATATGAAGTCGCTTCCCCGCCTGTTCCGGGAAAAGGGCATCCGGTATATTTATGATCCGGGGCAGCAGATTCCGGCGCTTTCCGGCGACGACCTGCTGGACGCCATCGCCGGTTCGGCGTTGCTCGTGACCAACGACTACGAACTGGAAATGATCTGCAAGACGACCCGCCGTACCCGCGCCGAACTGCGCGCGCTCACCGGCGGCGTGATCACCACGCTCGGCGAGCAGGGTTCGGTCATCGACAACGGCGAACAGGGCACCGTGGGCATCGCCGCGCCGGAAACCGTGGCCGATCCCACCGGCGCGGGCGACTCGTTCCGTTCCGGGCTGCTCAAGGGCCTCATGCACGGCCTCGACGTGCCCGCCGCCGCCCGCCTCGGCGCGACCTGCGCGAGCTATTGCGTCGAGAAGCACGGCACGCAGGAGCATGTCTTCACCTATGAAACCTTTGCCGCGCGTCACCGCGCCGCCTTCCGCGAGGAACCCGGCGTGAAGTGGTAGCGGTCCGGGGAAAGCCCTTCCCAGACCAGCCGGCAACGGCATGGCGGGCGTTCCGCCGAGCGAAAGGCCGGTCGTTTATCGGGAAACTGGGGCGGCGTTGGCCCCCTGAAAGGAGCAAGCACGTGTTCAAAATCATTATTCCCATACTGGTCATCGCTCTGGCGGCGTTCATCGGCATGAACGCCAAGGGAGGGCTTGTCCGGGGCATGGCGGACGGCATGCTGGTGTCGCCCTCGCGTCCTGCGGTCGCCGTGAAGCCCGCCGCCGGATTCGACTTTGTGGACGCCCGGCGCGCGGACATTTCGCCCACCGTGCAGGGCAGCATGTTGCCCGCCACGTCGGTGCAGGTCTTTTACGCGCTGTTCAGGCACGAAGCGCCGGTTCCCGCGCGTCTGGCGGGGTTGCTGGCGGTATCGCAGAAGGACGAGACGTGGCCGGTGGAGCCGGAACTCGGTTTTTCCGCCATCAGGAGCAGGAAGCAGGAGCTCAACGGCTTTTCCGGTTTTGCGGACACCTATGTCCTCAAGGATCACGAGGATCCGTGGAGTTCCGGGGAGTCCGACGCGTGGGCCGAAGGCAGCCTTGTCCGGCGGTTTACCTTCATCCTCTGGTTCCATCGGGCCAAGCTGATCGTGGAATACCGCGAGCCCCTGCCCGCGCCCTCCGATCTGCCGCTTGAGGACAACGTGCCGCTGCTCGCGGCCTTCGAGGCCCGGGCGCTCGACGCCTTCACCCTTGTGAACGGCGATCCGAAGGCCGGTGGCGTTCAGCTTCCCAATCCCACGGAGAAGCTCCCCTATCCGCCCGCCAGCATCAACCGCACCGCCCTCACCGAGTTCGTCGGGACTCTCTGGGAAGCGAACGGCAAAGAAGGCCGGTAGGCCGACTGACGACAATTGGAGGGGGGAAGGGGAAACTTTCTGAAGAAAGTTTCCCCTTCCCCTCCCCAATCTTTTATCCCAAAAACGCCTTGAGCATGGCGGCCTCTTCCGGATAGTCGGGAGAACCGAGCCGCGAGTAGGCGAGCCGCTTGCCGAGTTCCACGGCGGGCTGGTCGAGCGGGTTGATGTTCATGAGCCAGCCGGTGAGCACGGTGGTGGTCATGAGCATGCCCATGACTTCGCCCGCGGTGCGCATGGTGGCGTCCGTCGTTTCCAGACGGGTCAGGGGCACGCCGTTGTGGACGATCGCCGCCGCCGAGCCGAGGGTTTCGGCGTTCAGCAGATCCCCGAAGGTCTTGCCGCGCAGCCAGCTCCAGTTTTCCGGCACGTCGTCCGGGAACTGCGGGCCGCGGGTCAGGTTGGGGCAATGGAGCTGGATGCAGCCCTTGTCCGCCGGACCGTCGAGGAACATTTGCTGGAGCGAGTGCTGATCGGTCACGCCCACGGCGGGCAGCGGCATGGTGCCCTTGCCGTTCTTGCCGAGGCTTTCCGCCCAGAGCTGGCCGAACCACTGGCCGAAGAAGGCCCACGAAGGAATATAGGTGAAGAAGATCAACTGGCTGTAGGAGTGGCGCGACAGCTCGAAGCACCAGTTCGCCAGCGCCCACGCGGGATGTTCGCGGAGCGTCTCGGGCTTGCCGAGATTGTCCACCAGCGGCGCGTTGACGCCCGCCGCGCCTTCGAGGAAGTCCTCCCACGGCAGGCCGAGGAAGGCCGCGGGCACGAGCCCGACCGCCGAAAGCACGGAGTAGCGTCCGCCCAGATGGTCGGGAACCGGCAGGGACACGATGTTGTAACGGTCGGCTTCCTCGCGCAGGTAGCCTTTCTTTTCGTCCGTGACGAGCAGCATGTGCTCGTTCCACGTGTCCGGCAGGGCTTTTTGGAGCCACGCCTTCATGAAGAAATACTGCGCCAGCGTCTCGATGGTGCCGCCGGACTTGCTGACGGGCACGACGATGGTTTCCTCCGGATTGAGGGACGCCATCTGCGCTTCAAGCACGTCCGCATCGACGTTGTCCAGAATCCATAGCCACGGCCCGGTGTGGTTGGGGCGATCCTGTTGCGGAAAAAAGGCTTTCTGGAGCGCGCGCGTGCCGAGGGCCGAGCCGCCGATGCCGAGGACGACCATGTGCCGGAAACGCCGGAGCTGCGGGGTAAGCGCCTTGAGGCGGGCCGTCAGGCTGGCTCGGAAGGGGAGGTTGAGGAAGGGAAGTTTGCCCGATGTGATCTCTCCGATGAGGCGCGCATTGCAGCTGTCGAGCTGCGGCGCGAGCAGTTGGATCGCCTGCGGGCGCGTGGGGGCCGCATCAAGCAGACGTCCGGTCCAGGCATGGTTCCAGTCCAGCGTGTGCATACCGTCTCCTGAAAAATGCGCCGCCCTGCGGCGGCGTTTTCCCGGTTCCGGGGGGATCCCGGAACCGGGCGAGCGTTGTTAGTTGCCGATCAAAACCTTGCGGATGCGGGCCAGCGCGTCCATGAGCACGTCGTCGGCCACGGCGTAGGAGAAGCGGATGCAGTCCGGCGCGCCGAAGGCGTCGCCCGGAACGGCGGCCACTTTGGCCTCTTCCAGCAGGCGGGTGCAGACGGCGGTGGCGTCGGGCATCGTTTCGTCATACAGGGCGGAGATGTCCACGAACAGGTAGAACGCGCCGTCGGGTTTGGGACAGACCACCTTGTCCCACGAGGCGATTTCCCGCCACGCCATGTCGCGGCGCTTGCGGAAGGCCTGACGCATGGATTCCACGCAGTCGTAGGGGCCGGAAAGGGCGGCGACGGCGGCCTTCTGGGACACGGAACAGATGTTGCCGGTGGCCTGTCCGGTGATCTGGCTCAGTTTCTTGATCAGGTCGGGATGGGCCACGGTGTAGCCCACGCGCCAGCCGGTCATGGCGAAGCTCTTGGCGAGGCCGTTGACGACGGCGATGCGGTCCGGGTACTGCTTCCACCAGCCGATGATGCTCGACGGCTTGTAGGGCTCATACACGAGCTGGTCGTAGATTTCGTCCGCGACGATGAACAGGCCGCGATCCAGCGCCCATTTGACGATGGCGTCTCGTTCCTCCACGGAATAGCAGGCGCCCGTGGGGTTGGAGGGCGAGTTGAAGACGAGCATTTTCGTCTTCGGGGTCAGGGCGGCCTCAAGCTGCTCCACCGTCACCTTGAAGCCCTGCGAGGCCGGAGCCTTGACGGCGACCGGAACGCCGCCGTTCAGGTACACCATGTCCGGGTAGCTCACCCAGTAGGGCGCGGGCACCAGCACTTCGTCGCCGCCGTTCAGCAGCACTGCGAACAGGTTGTACAGCGACTGCTTGCCGCCGTTGCTGGCGATGGTGCACTCGGGCGCGACCTCGACGCCGTAGACGCGTTTGAAGTACCCGGCGATGGCTTCCCGCAGGGGCGGGATGCCGGTCACGGCGGTGTACCGGGTGAAGCCCTCGTCGATGGCCTGTTTCGCGGCATCGCAGATGTGGGCGGGGGTGGGGAAATTCGGTTCGCCGATCGCGAGGCTGGTCACGTTGACGCCCTGCGCCTTGAGTTCAAGGGCCTTGGCGTTGATGGTGAGCGTGGCGGACGGCTTTATGTGGGCCATTCTTTCGGAGAATTGCATGGGACGTACCTCGGTGCATACATGACGTTCTCTTCATGCAGTAGCAGGTTCGTCCCTTTGTGTAAATTGCCGTTGGGCAAGGAAACAATTTCTTTGTTTTCTTATCTCACGCTGATTCCTTTCTTTTTATCCCCGGGCCCGCTTCCGGGAGCAAACGAGGCCTTCCGCATGCCCCATCCGCTGTTGCCGTTTCCCTCCGGCTGCGTCGTCGCCCGTCTGGTGCGCCGCGAAAAGCGTTTTTTCGTCCATGTGCTGATCGACGGCAAGCCCGACGTGGCGCATACCAACAACACAGGCTCCATGCTCGGCCTGTTGCGGCCCGGCGCGCCGGTGCTGCTGTCCCCGGCGCAAAACCCCGAGCGCAAGCTTCGGTGGACGCTGGAACTCGTCTGGTGCGGCACGGCCTATCCGCGCGGCGGTTTCTGGGCCGGAGTGAACACGAGCACGCCCAACCGGATGCTGGAGGCGGCCTTCAAGGCGGGCAGGCTGCCGTGGGCCGAGGGGTACACGGCGTTTTTCCGCGAGAAGGTGCGGGGCGAAAGCCGACTGGACGGAATGCTGGAGGGTCCGGGCATGCCGCGCCTGTGGGTGGAGTGCAAGAACGTGACGATGGCGGAGGACGACGTGGCGTTGTTCCCGGACGCGGTATCGGCGCGGGGGCTGAAGCATCTCGGCTCGCTGGAGTCCGTCGTCGCCGCCGGGGAGCGGGCCGCCATGTTCTACTGCATCCAGAGGCCGGACGCCTGCTGCTTCGGGCCCGCGGACATGATCGATCCGGCGTATGCCGCCGGGTTGCGGGAGGCCGTGGGGCGCGGCGTGGAGGTGTATCCGCATCTCGCCGTGCTGTCCGAGGCCGGAATCGATCTGCGGAGCGAGTGGTTGCCGCTGGCGTGAGCGAAGAGAGGATGCCTCCGGCGGCCAAAGGGCTACCGCCCTCTGGACTCCTGTTTGGGGGGAATGATTCCCCCCAAACCCCCTCGGTTCCGGAGGTGCGGGAGAATATGGTTTTGAAGGGGAGTGTTCTTTTACCCCATGTGTATTTTTTATAAGAACAGGTTCTTTTTGCGGAGACGCGGCGGGGGCGGGAAGGGAAGCCCGCCAGCGGGGATTCGATAAGGTCATAAGTCGTTGGGAAGGGAGGGGTGGGGTTTGGGGAAGGGAGG
>CAUHBW010000100.1 GCA_959604115.1 uncultured Bilophila sp.
AAGGGAGGGGAAAACTTTCTCCAGAAAGTTTTCCCCTCCCTTCCCCCCACAGTGTCTACTCGTCGTCCTCGTCCATCAGCGAATCGTGGAGGGCGTCGGTGAAGATGCCGAAGGCGACCTGTTCGATGGGGGTGCTGGGCTTGTAGGTCAGCGCTTCTTCGGGCACTTCGCCGGTGTCCTTGCACAGCTCGTCGAAGCGGTCGGAATAGGCCGCGATCAGACGCTCCACTTCAAGCACGACGGGATCGTCGGAGAGGCTTTCCTCGTCTTCGTCGCAGTCTTCGCAGCTTCCTTCTTCGGCGGAGCAGCAGGCGCAGCCGCCTTCATCGTCGGGATCGGTGTCCTCGTCATAGGCGTCGTCAAGCTGCGCCTCGTAGGCGTCGATGGCGTCGATAACCTGATCTTCGGTCAGTCCGGCGAATTCCGGCTTGGTCATAACGGTTTTCATGGGAAACTCCTTGGGATACGGCGGCGGGCCGCCGGTAGAGGTCCGGGAATGGGGAAGCGGCGGAACGCCGTTTCCGGTGAGGTTGATTGGTCGGCAGGCTGTTGCGCAAGAGGAATTCCGAGGCGACGAGACTGGTCGGCCGAAAGTTTGGGAGAGGAACGGGCCGCTCCGGCGGGTGCGCGTTTCTTTCGGGCCGCTACTGTTCCCGCATCGTCAACGAGATGCGCTTGCGGGGAATGTCCACGTCCGCGACGGTGACGAGCACTTCCTGATGGACCTTGACCACTTCGTTGGGATCGCGGACGAAGCGGTTCGCCAACTGGCTGATGTGGACGAGCCCGTCCTGATGGACGCCGATGTCCACAAACGCGCCGAACGCCGTGATGTTGGTGACGATGCCCGGCAGCTTCATGCCCGGCTTGAGGTCCTGCAGGGTGCTGACGCCTTCCGCGAAGGAGAAGGGCTTGAACGGGCCGCGCGGATCGCGTCCGGGCTTTTCCAGTTCCCTCATGATGTCAGTAAGCGTGGGCAGGCCGAGCGTGTCCGTGACGTACCGCGAAAGCCGGATGGACTTGCGAAGTTCCGGGCTGCGCATGAGATCGCTTACGGTCGCGCCCGCATCCTTGGCCATGCGCTCGACCACCGGATAGGATTCGGGATGCACCGCGCTGGCGTCGAGGTGCTGCTTGCCGTCCCGGATGCGGAGGAAGCCGGAAGACTGCTCGAACGCCTTGGGGCCGAGGCGGGGCACCTTGAGCAGATCGCGCCGGGTCAGGAACGGGCCGTTCTCGTGGCGGAAGGCCACGATGTTGCGGGCCAGCGTAGGCCCGAGGCCGGAAACGTAGGTGAGGAGCTGCTCGCTGGCGGTGTTCAGCTCCACGCCCACCGCGTTGACGCAGCTCATGACCACGTCGTCGAGGCAGCGTTTGAGTTCGGACTGATTCACGTCGTGCTGGTATTGCCCCACGCCGATGGCCTTGGGATCGATCTTGACCAGTTCCGCCAGCGGATCGGCGAGGCGGCGTCCGATGGACACCGCGCCCCGGTAGGTGAGGTCGAGATCCGGGAATTCGGCGCGGGCCGCTTCCGAGGCGGAGTAGACCGACGCGCCGCTTTCGCTGACCATGACCACGGGCAGGTTCCAGCCGGGAAGCGAACGGATGAAGGCTTCGGTTTCCCGGCCCGCCGTGCCGTTGCCCACGGCGACGACTTCCGCGCCGTGCTTGTTCGCGAGGCGGAGGAGGGTTTCCCCGGCTTCGGCGCGGGCCTTGTCGGAACCGGCGTGCGGGTTGATCGTCGCGTGATCGAGCAGCCTGCCTTCGCGGTTGAGGCAGACGAGTTTGCAGCCGGTGCGGAAACCGGGGTCCACGGCAAGGATGTTTTGGGGGCCGAGGGGCGGGGCCAGCAGAAGCTGGCGCAGGTTTTCCGCGAACACTCTGATGGATGCGGCGTCGGCCCGTTCCTTGAGCCGGTTGCGGAGTTCGGTTTCCAGCGCGGGGGCGAGCAGGCGTCCGTAGCCGTCCAGCGCGGCGGCGCGGACTTCGCGCCCGCAGGGGCCGTCGTTGCGGACGAAAAGCCGGGCCAGCAGCTCCTGCGCCTGCTCCTCGTTGCGGGGGCGGAGGGAGAGGCGCAGGAAACCTTCCTCCTCGCCCCGGAACATGGCGAGAATACGGTGCGAGGGGGCCTGCGCGGCGGGTTCGTCCCAAGAGAAATAGTCGCGGTACTTGGCGGCGTCGGGATCGTCCTCCTTGCCGGAAGCGACCTTGCTCTTCATGAGCCCGTCGCGTCCAAAAACGTTGCGGAGGCGTTCGCGGGCCGTCTGATCCTCGGCGAAGCGTTCCGCGAGGATATCGCGGGCTCCGGCGAGGGCCGCGTCGACGTCGGGCACGCTCTTTTCGGCGTTCACGTAGGCGGCGGCCAGCGTCGCGGGAAGCGAACGGTCCTGCCGGGCGAGCAGATCGGCCAGCGGTTCGAGGCCGCGTTCGCGGGCCATCGAGGCGCGGGTGCGGCGTTTGGGACGGTAAGGGAGATAAATGTCTTCGAGGACGGTCAGGGCGTCGGCGGCCTCCAGCCTGGCGCGCAGCTCCGGGGTGAGCAGTCCGCGTTCTTCCAGCGAGGCGAGGACGGATTCACGCCGTTTGTCCAGCTCGCGCAGGGCCGCGAGGCGATCCCGGACGGCGGTGACGGCGACTTCGTCGAGGCTGCCCGTGGCTTCCTTGCGGTAGCGGGCGATGAAGGGAATGGTGGCGTCCTCGTCCAGCAGGCGGATGACGGCTTCGGCCTGCTGGGGGCGGATGCCCAGTTCTCCGGCTATGAGCGATGCGTGGTCGGACACACGGTTTCCTTGGCTGTGGGGTTGGTGGACGCGGACGCTTCTCCGGAAGCCGTCCGGCGGGGCTTCGGCCCGCCCGGCGACGGTATGCTTTTTTGCGGAAAAAGAAAACGTGCCCGCTTTGGGCGGCTGCGGCCTTGACCTTGAGGCCGCGCGTGACCATAGTACGGTTATATTTTTCTCCAAGGAGCTTTCATGAACACGTCATCTTCTCCCGCGGAACTTTCCGACGACATGCGGAGGGCGATGTCCTCCCTGCTCGACGCCGTGATTTTTGAACAGTGGGTCCGTTTTTCCTGGATCGAGGAAGACAAGGACGGCGATTTCTGCATTCTGGTTCCCGAGCCGACGGTTCAGGAACTTGCGGAGGACTACCCCCAGTACAAGGAACTGCTCGCGCAGCTCAACGGGACTATCGTGGACCCCGAAATGGCCTGTTCGGCGGTGCTCGGCTATGCACAGGCCACGCTCGGCGAATACAGCATGCCCGTGCTGGAGCATCCCGAATTCCAGAATATGGTGGGCCGGTTCCACCAGTGGCTCAACGACAACGTGGAGATGCTGGATCAGGAGCCGCAGAATTTCGATCAGTGGTGCAACCTGTTCCACTCTTCTCTTCAGGAAGTACCCAAGGCGTAAGGCGACGCCGCAGATGCGGGGCGGGGATGATTCCCCGCCTTTTTTTGCGCCCGCCAAAAGAAAGGGCAGGGATATCCCTGCCCGAAACGGTCATTTGCCCCAGAGGGAAAGACGCGGATCGGAGCCCGGAAGCGCGTCGAGCGGGATGTCCACGGTCTGCGGCCCGGCGGCCCACGGCGCGACCTGATAGGGCTGGAAGAAAATGCGGATGCCCGCCGGGATCAGGGCGAAGGCGGAGAAGTTTTCGGCCTCGGGCGCGGTGCCGCTGCGGAGCATGTCCTCGTTGTACATGTCGCCGAGGGAACGGGCCAGAACCTTGGCGCTGTAGCGGCCCATCTGATCCAGCGCGATGTCGAGATTGCCGAAGACGTCGTACAGGTCGATGAGCGAGCCCGTCTTCATGTCATAGGTCGTGGTGCTGATTTCCAGATTGCCGTGCGCGCCGCCGGTGTAGCTCGCCGTCTTCCAGATAATTGAAAGGACGGAGGGCGAGGCGTGGGTGGTGCTGTAGGTGCTTTCCAGTTCGTAGGGCACGCCGAGGTCCGGCTCTTCGCCGTAGGTGGTCTGGAAGGTGTCCACAAGCTGGCGCGCCCATTCGGCGACGTCGGCGTCCACCTTGGCGTTGCCGGTTTCGGGATAGTGGACCCGAATCTGGATTTTGTCGTTCTGCCGGGAGATCACGGCGTCGCGTTCGGTCAGCGCGGCGGCGTGCGCGGGAAGCGCCAGCGCGAGCAGGCAGCACAGGGCAAGAAGACGGGCGAAGTTTGACATAGGAAATCCTGTTACTGGAGTTTTGCGGCACAGACATGCCATCCCCAACGGGTTTTGTCCAGAGCTGAGATACGCCGCCGTCCGGCGGAATCGGCGCCCGCCGGAATCGGTGGGGCAAGCGCGCCGCACAGTGGGAACGGTCCGTCCTTGGGCTGTGCTTTCCGGACACCGTGCGCGAGGCTGCGGCAAACATGATCCTCATCCGCGGAGAGCCCGCCGTGCGCGGCTGCATGCGGCGGTCCGGCGCGGGCCGTCAGATGCGGCAGGCCGCGTACAGCCGGGCCAGCCACGGGCGGGCGTAGATTTCGAGTCGGAGCCGGAGCCAGTCCCATCCGGCGTCGCGGACCTTGAAGCGGTGCACGGCTCCGGGCGCGGCGGGAGGGTTGGCTCCCATGCGCGTGGTGAAGAAGACGGAAAAGCCTTCCTTGCGGCCTTCTTCCGCCGCGACGTCGGACCCGCTTCCCCAAGGCCAGCACAGGGAGTGGACCGGATGCCCGAGTTCGCGGCGCAGGGTGGCGGCGCAGGCGGCGAGTTCTTCGCGGACCCGTCCGCGCCGGACCCCCTCAGGTTCCGGCGTTCCGAGGCGATCGGGGGAAAATCCGGCGACGAGGGCTTCGAGGCGGGCCACGTTGTCGGCGGATTCAAAAAAGGCTCGGGCCTCGGCGGGGTCCTGCGGGACGAGCGCGCGCACGGCGTCCACAAGCTCGGGCGCGGGGAGAAAGGCCCGGCTGTGCAGGAACGGGCGTTCCTTGAACCGGGGCAGGCCCCAGACCACGGGACACTCGGTTTTGTTGAACGTGTTCAGCCGCGTTCCGGGAACGTGAAAGCGTTCCCCCGCCGCTTCGAGCGCGGACAACGCCTTCTTGTGCCGGTCGTGCCGGTTTACCGGACCCCATTCCGGGCCCGCGAATACGGCGAGATGCCGGGCCGAGTGCGCGGCGACGGCCATGACGCCGCCGGCCTCCATGTGCCGGGCCTCCTCCCATGACAGGAACAGGTCGCGGCGTTCCCGGAAACCGAAGGGCGTGTCGCGCATGGGTGCGTCCACGGGCGGGAGTTCGCGTTCGGGCAGGCCGGACCAGACGTCGGCGAGGGTGGGACGGAGCTTCCGTTCCGTCTCCAGCCGATCGGTGACGGCGAAAACGACGCCTTTGTGCCCGTACTTGCGGAGAATCGGCCACGCGTAGACGTAGTTGTCCAGATACCCGTCGTCGAAGGTGATGAGCAGGGAACGCGGCGGCAGCGGCGCGCCGTCCCGTAGAAAGGCTTCCGCTTCGTCGAGGCCGACGCCGCGCCAGCCGTGTTCGGCCATGCCTCGGCACTGCGCCTCGAAGTGCTCCGGGCTGACCGTGGTGGCTCCGGGAAAACGGCTGACGTAATGGTACATGAGTACGGGAAGGCTGTGTGCGCCCATAGTCCGTCCTTTGTTTTTCAAACAGACCGCCTTCCGCCCCGCCTTGCCATACCCCGAAAAAACGCGAACAGGGATTCGATACGGTCGAGAGTCTTTGAAGGAGGAGGGAAGGGGGTCTGGGGGAGGGGGAAACTTTCTCCAGAAAGGTTTCCCCTCCCCCGGTTTTTCATAAAAAAGGCGGCCCATCCGCGAGAGACGGGCCGCCCATGTTGACCGGGGAAAGGAAACCTAGAGGTTGCGGCCGCGCTTGCTGCGGTGCTTGGTTCCCGTGTTCGACGCCCACTGATGCTCGGGGGAGAGGAACTGCAGCGGGTTGATCGGCTTGTCGCGGAGCCTGACTTCAAAATGCAGGTGCGGCGCGGTGACCCGACCGGTCCTGCCGAGATTGCCGATATATTGGCCCTGCTTGACTTTTTGCCCTTCCCTGACGCCGAGCTTGTCCAGATGGGCGTACCGCAGGATGACGCCCCTTCCGGCGTCGATGTCCACGGTCAGGCCGTAGGACCCCTTGCGCCCGCTGTAGACGATCTTGCCGGGAGCCGAGGCGACCACCTTTTCCCCGCGCTGTCCGGCGATGTCCACACCGGCGTGCATGAGACGGCGGCGCTTGATGGGATGCTTCCGCACGCCGAAAGGCGACGTGATGCGGATGGTGTCCTTGACCGGCTTGGCGAGGGAAAGCGTGGGATACTGCTTGGGGGCCTTGAGCAGCTCGGGCGTGGCCTCGATGTCGATGTCGCCTTCGTCAAGTTCTTCGTTCGGAACGGGCTGGAAGCGGGCGTTGGGAGCGCTCTGTTCGATGGTCACGCTCGCGGAGGCGTATTCCTGCCGGGCGGAGTAGGCCAGCACTTCCCGTGCCGGAGGACGATATTCGTGAAAATCCGTCAGCGAGTCGTGATAGCGGACAATGGAGTACTGGTGACGCTGCGAAGCGGATTGCTGGGAGGCGCAGGCGGTGAGGGAAAGCAGGCAAAGAGCGGAGAGAAGAAGCAAGGGCCATTGGGCCGCGGGAGAACTGCCGGACGGTTTGGGTGTCATGAAACATTCCTTGTTTGCAGGGGCCGCATGCGTGGACGACGGAAAAAAGGTGCCCCAATCGCTGTTCGATGAGAGAAAGCGTACTCTTTACCATTCCGGCCGGAACCTGTCGAGTCGCTTCGATTTTTGGATGGATGAAAAACAAATTGTTAGGAAAAAGAGTGTGTTGTGAAATTATACTGTCCACGGAGGCGCATTGTACGCTATCTGGTTTAAAAAACTGTACATATTTGTTCGGCATGATTTTTCAATGATCATGGCGGATAAGGGCGGACGCGTTCGAAATGCCGCACATGAAAATTTTTTGAAAAAAAATATCGTCCCACTATCGAGAATGCTTTTTATTTGATGGCTGGAGCGGCATCCGTACGGTGGAGAGGAAGCCGTTTTCCGGTTGCGTCGCCCGCGCGTTCCCTCGGCGACGCAGCAGTCTTGGCGCGGGCCGTCCGCAACGGGCGGGGACTTGGCGAAAAGGACTCCCTGTGGCATAGTGAAGAGGTACAAACCGACGTTCCGAGAGGTGCTATGCGTACAACATGCTTCTTTATCGCTCCGTATTGCCGGATGGTTCTGCTGGTCCTGCTGTCCTTCTCGCTGGCGGGCTGCGGGCTGATGGACTTCGGCGGCGGAGGGGGCGGAACCGGCACGCGAGGCACGAAAACCTACACGGTGCGGGGCAAGACCTATCGCCCCTATCTGACGGCGGACGGCTATCGCGAGGACGGAGTCGCTTCGTGGTACGGCAAGGATTTTCACGGCAAAAAAACGGCCAACGGCGAACGCTACAACATGTATTCGATGACCGCCGCGCACAAACTCCTGCCGCTCGGCACCAAGGTGCGGGTGACGCATCTCCGGACCGGGCGGTCCATCGTGGTGCGGGTCAACGACCGGGGGCCCTTCGTCGGGAACAGGATCATCGATCTTTCCTATGCGGGCGCGCGCGAGCTGGGCATCATCGGTACGGGCACGGCGCGCGTGCGGGTGGAGGCGCTTGACGGTTTTGACGGCGTGCGCCCCGGCGACATGGACGGACAGTTCTATATTCAGATCGCGGCGTTGAGCAATCAGTCCTCGGCGCAGGATCTGGTGCGGCGGTTGCGGGGCCGGAATCTCGGCGGGCGCGCGTTCTACGCGCCGTCGCTGGGCCTCTGGCGGGTGCAGGCCGGGCCGTTCAACTCGCTGAACCGCGCTGAAGACCTGTCGGATGAATTGAACCGGCAGTATCCCGGCAATTTCGTGGTGGCGGAGTAGGATGAAAAAAGGAATCGGGGGAGGGGAGAGGGTCCCTCTCCCCTCCCCCGGTACCCCCTCCGCTCTCCCTCCCAAGACTTTCGCGTTTATCGAATCCCTGTTCGAGGGAGGGGGCAAGCGGCGGGAGGATATCTATAAAGATGGGATGTTGACAGAGAGGGGCGGGTGATGTATTTTCTTCCCACGTGCAAAGGGGAGTAGCTGGGTTCTTGAGACCCGGGTAGCGTCAACAGCATGGCCCTTCGGGACCTGGCGTTACCGTCAAGCTTCGACTTGATGAGTGAGACCTTCACGGCAATGAATGATTGTTGCCGGAGGGTCTTTTTGTTTTCTCCGGCGGCCAAGACAAAGGAGCAAAACATGAGCAAGCACGTTCTTTCTTCCGGCGTATCCGGTTGCGGAGGTTCCGATGGTCGTTGAACATTCCGTAATGGAAGTCGTCCTTTTCTGCGTTCTCGTGGTGGTCTGTCTGTGGTGCGATCTGCACGCGCATCAGGCCGACAAGCCCGTTTCCGCCCGTAACGCCGCCATCTGGACCTGCATCTGGGTCGCCCTCGCGCTGGGATTCGCCGGATACATCGGATACAGCTTCGGGGCCGAACAGGTCCAGCTCTTCCTCACCGGCTATCTGTTGGAAAAGTCGCTGTCCGTGGACAACCTTTTCGTCATCATGGCCATTTTCAGTTCGTTTGCGGTCAAGGACGCGTTTCAGCACAGGGTGCTCTACTACGGCGTGCTCGGCGCGCTGGTCCTGCGGCTGGTCTTCGTGGCGGCGGGCAGCTCGCTGGTGGCGCTTTTCGGCCCCTACGCGCTGGCGGGCTTCGGAATCTTCGTGCTCTGGACCGCGTGGAAGATGTGGCAGTCCATGCACAGCGGCGAGAAGGAAGAAATCGTCGATTACTCGGAGCACTGGGCCGTCCGCTATACCAAGCGGTTCGTTCCCGTTCACAATCAGTTGAGCGGGCACGACTTTTTCGTCAAGCTGCCCGACGGCACCGGCAAGCTGATCTGGAAGGCCACGCCGCTGTTTCTCTGCCTGTGCGTGGTGGAAATCTCCGACGTGATGTTCGCGTTCGACTCGGTCCCGGCCATCATCGCCGTAACGCACGATCCGTTCCTCGTATACACCAGCAACGTGTTCGCCATCCTCGGCCTGCGGTCCATGTATTTTCTGCTCGCCGCGGGCAAGCGCTACCTGCGCCATCTGGAGAAGTCGGTGGTGGTCATTCTGGCCTACATCGGCGTGAAGATGATGCTGGACGTGATCGGCGTCGTGCACATTCCGCCGCTGGTCAGCCTCGGCGTGGTCATGGGCCTGCTTTCCGTCGGCATCCTTGCCTCGCTGTTGCCAGAGAAGGCCGCCAAGTAAGTTTCTCATGGAAAGACAATAAGGTGCCGGAGTATGTTCCCGACGGGGGATATGCTCCGGCTCTGCTTTGGAACATTGCTTTTTGCGTGGAAAAGCGTATCCCTGTTTCCATTCAAAATGGATGGTGCAACCGCATCGGTTTTTTCCAGGGTTGGCGCGGCGGTCGAACGGGACCGCTCCGCAAGGCCTTGTTTTTCAATAAGGAGCGTTGAGCGCATGAATCGTACGAGAACCCTGCTAGTCTTAGGGGTTTTTATGCTTTCTCTCGCCGTGCTTGCGGCGCTGGAATTCCGTGTTCAGGACGAAGCCCCGACCGAAGGACAGATGGTGACGGGCTCGCTTTCCAAGGACGTCCCGGCGCTGCCCAAGTTGCCGTCCCTGACGGACTCGGACGGCAAGGGCGTGCTCGTCCCTCTGGACAACGGAACGTTGCGGGACGGCGGTTCGCCGCTTGACGTGACCGCGTCCGCTCCGGCGGAACCCGCGTCCCCTGCGGCTCCCGCCGCTCCGGAACCGGAGAAGGCCGCCCCTGCGGTCGAAGCGACGCCGCCCGAGGCTCCGCAACCGCCTGTCGTCGGTGAGATCGCGCCCCCGGAAACGTTCGGGGAGAAGCCCGAGACGGCTCCCGTTGCGGAAGCGAAGGTAAAGGAAACCGTAAAGCCGGTCGAGAAGACCACGGCGGAACCGCCCATGACGGTGAAAGAGCCGAAGAAGGCGAAGGGGGAAAAGGCGCCCGAAAAGCAGGACGGCGCGGTGGTATTGACGACGAAGGCCCCCGCCAAGCTGGCCGCCGGGCAGACGGCGATCACCGCGACCCGGCTTGAACTCGGCAAGAGCGTCGTGTTCCGTATGACCGGTGCCGCTCCCATCAAGACCAAGACGCTGCTTTTGACCGGGCCCGACCGGTACGTCGTGGATCTTCAGGGCAAGTGGGGCATCCAGCTCCCGCGCGTGCCCAAGGATCTCTGGATTTCCGGCATCCGGCTGGGGCACCATGAAGATTCGACCCGGTTGGTGTTTGAGTTGACCAGAACCCCGGAATCCGCCAAGGTGGTCAAAATCAACGACAGGACGGTGGAAGTCCGTATCAGGTAACTGAAAACGAATATGGAACAGAGCCCCTCGCCGGATTCGGCGGGGGGCTTTTGCATCCCGGGGGAGTGGGCGGAGCGGGGGCTTTTTCCGTTTTGATTATGATCTCACTGAAATCACAGTCAAAACGAAAGTGAATGAGAAAAAAGCGAAAAAAGTTCTAAAA
>CAUHBW010000101.1 GCA_959604115.1 uncultured Bilophila sp.
CCAATCTTCTACGCGAGATTCGTCGCCTCGTCGCCGCTGCCGCCGCCGATGGTGTTTTCGAGCTTGTCCTTGAGGTTGTCGCGGAGCCTCCCGGCGAGCTGGGCCACGGCCTCGTTGAGCCCGGCGGGCGTGGGATCGCCCGGCTGCTCCTGCGGGAGGCGGTCGTGGGCCACGGACATGAACAGCTTGATTCGGTTGATCTGGTTGGCCTCGCTGCTGCCGGGGTCGTAGTCCACCGCCATGAGGTTCGCCTGAGGCCGGATGCGCTTCAATTCCTTGATCACGCCCTTGCCCGTGATGTGGTTCGGCAGACACCCGAACGGCTGGAGGCAGAGCACGTTGCCCACGCCGTGGTCGATGAGCTCCAGCATCTCCGCCGTGAGCAGCCAGCCTTCACCGGCCTGATTGCCCGTGGAGACGATGCCCCGGACGCTCCGGGCGAGATCGGCGATCCGGGAAACCGGCAGAAACCGACTCCCTTCCAACGCCCGGCGCATGGCGTCGCGCAGGGATTCGATGCGCCGGATCAGAACCCAGTTGCCGAACGCCGAAAGGCCGCTGCCGCCCATGTGCTTCCAGCGATAGAGGGGGTCCATCAGGCAGTAGAGGAAAAAGTCCGTCAGGTCGGTCAGCACCGGCTCGCCGCCCTCCTCCATGATGTGCCGCACCACCTGATTGTTGGCGTCGGGATGGTACTTGAGCAGGATTTCGCCCACGATGCCCACGCGCGGACGGGGATCGCGATCCTGCCGGATGGTCGAAAAATCGCGGACGATGCCGCGCATGTGCGTCTTGAACAGGGCGCTGTCTCCACGCGCCGCGCTGAAACGGACCCGGTTCATCCAGTAGGCCAGCAGGTCGTCCGTATCCCCCGCGTTGCGCTCGTGCGCCCGCGCGGACAACGACACGCGCTGGAGCATGTCCCCGTAGAGGCAGCTCAGGATCATCCGGTGCAGCAGCCGCGCGGACACGTTGAACCCGGGCTGGTCGTTCAGGGAGCCGCCGCTCAGGGTGAGCACGGGCACGTCCGGGAATCCGGCTTCGCGCAGGGCTTTGCGGAGCAGGGCCGGGTAGTTCGTCGCCCGGCAGGGGCCGCAGGTCTGCGCCAGCAGCAGGGCCGTACGCTTCGGGTCGCATCGGCCGCTTTGCAGGGCCTCGACGAGTTGCCCGATGACCACGATGGCGGGATAGCAGGCGTCGTTGTGCACGTAGTTGAGCCCGGTTTCGATGGCCTTGCGGCTCACCGAGGGCAGCACTTCCAGATGGTAGCCCGCGCTGGAAATGGCCTTGCCGAGAATGTCGAAGTGCAGGGGCGACATCTGCGGGGCGAGGATGGTGTGCGTCTGGCGCATGGCCTTGGTGAACGCCGGACGCGACGCCGAAGCCTGCCGGGTCGCGGCGGAGGACGCGGGGGAGGGGGCGGGGCGTTCCTCCACGGCGGCGAGCAGGGAACGGATGCGGATGCGGGCCGCGCCGAGGGACGCGCCTTCGTCGATCTTGATGAGCGTATGCAGCTTTCCGGCGCGGGTGAGAAGTTCCGCGACCTGATCGGCTGTCACGGCGTCAAGGCCGCATCCGAACGAGGTCAGCTGGACGAGTTCGAGGTTGGGACGCCCGCAGACCAGCGCCGTGGCCCGGTAGAGCCGGGAATGGTAGGTCCACTGGTCCACCACCCGGAGCGGTTCGTCGAGGCGTCCGAGATGGGCCACGCCGTCCTCGCTGAGCACGGCGGCTCCGAGCGAGGCGATGAGTTCGGGCAGGCCGTGATGCACGGCGGGATCGGCGTGATAGGGACGGCCCGAAAGCACGATGCCGAGCTTGCCGGTACGGTCCAGCTCCGCGAGGATGCGTTCGCCTTCGGCCCGCAACTCGGCCCGGTAGGCTTCCTGTTCGCGGGCGGCTGCGCGCACGGCCTCCCGGAGTTCCTTTCTGGGGATGTCGAACAGGGTATGGAGCGCGTCCACGAGCGTGTCCGGACGTTCGAGGGACACGTAGGGCGTGTACAGCGTGCAGTCCTTTTCCAGCAGCTCGTCCGTATTCAGGCGGATGACTTCGGGATAGCCCGCCACCACCGGGCAGTTGTAGCAGTCGGCGGCGGTATCGACTTCCTTTCGGTCGCGGGGCAGGCAGGGGAAGAAGATGCGCTTGAGTCCCTGCCGGATGAGTGCGGCGACGTGCCCGTGTCCGAGCTTCGCCGGGTAGCAGACCGTCTGCGAGGGCATGGAGGACAGCCCGAGATCGAAGAGTTCCTTGCCGGACGGCGGGGACAGTTCCACGCGGTAGCCCAGTTCCGTGAACAGGGTGAACCAGAACGGATAGTGCTCGTACATGTTGAGCACGCGGGGGATGCCGATGCGTCCGCGCGGCGCTTCGTCCGGCGGCAGAGGCTCGTATCCGAACAGGCGGCGTTCCTTCCACGCGTAGAGGTTGGGCATGGACGGCCGGGCGGCTTCGCCGCCGGACGCCCCGCGTTCGCAGCGGTTGCCGGAAACGAGCTTCCGGCCGTTGGAAAAACGGTTGACCGTGAGCAGGCAGTGGTTGCCGCAGCCTTTGCAGCGCAGGGTTTTGGTCGAAATGTCGAGGGAACGCAGGGCATCCGAAGACAGGGGCGCGGGGGGTTCGTCGTCGGGGGTTCGGCGGCGGGCAATCAGGGCCGCGCCGTACGCGCCCATGAGTCCGGCGATGTCGGGCCGGTACACGTGGCGGTCGAGCAGGCGTTCCATGACCCGCAGCAGGGCGTCGTTCATGAAGGAGCCGCCCTGCACCAGCACGCGGTCCCCGAGTTCGGCGGGAGTGCGGAGGCGCAGCACCTTGTACAGCGCGTTGCGGGCCACGGCGTAGCATAGCCCTGCGGCGATGTCCCCGATGTCCGCGCCTTCCTTCTGCGCCTGTTTGACCTTGGAATTCATGAACACGGTGCAGCGCGAGCCGAGGTCCACGGGATGCCGGGCGAACAGGGCGGCGCGGACGAAGGCGTCCATGCTCAGATTGAGGCTGCGGGCGAAGGTTTCGAGGAAGGCCCCGCATCCGGCGGAGCAGGCTTCGTTCAGGGTCACGCCCGCGATGAGGCCGTTGCGGGCCTTGAGGCATTTCATGTCCTGCCCGCCGATGTCGATGACGTAGGTGGCGTCGGGCACGAGGCGGCAGGCGGCCTTGAGGTGGGCCACCGTCTCCACGTCCGCGGACCGGGAGCCGAGGGCGGCCTGCGCGAGCTGCGCGCCGTAGCCCGTGGCGGCGCTGGACTGGATCCACGCGCCTTCGGGCAGGCTGTCCGCGAGGTCCGCGAGGTAGGGCAGGAGCCGGGCGAGCGGATCGCCCTGATTGCGTTCGTACCACGAGGTCAGCACCGCGCCGTCGGCGTCCGTGAGCACGGCCTTGACCGTGGTGGAGCCGAGGTCCACGCCGAGAAACAGCGGACCGGAGGCCGTTTCGAGCGGTTTGCGCGGGGCGGCGTCCCGGTTGTGGCGTTCGCGGAACAGGGCGTAGTCGGCCTCGTCCTCGAACAGCGGCGGCAGGGCGGCGGTCCGTTCTCCGGCGTCGCGGGGCAGGCGGGCGCGCGCGGCGAGATCGTCCAGCGGCACGGGGTCGGCCTTCGCGCCGGACGCGCCGGGCAGGTCCACGAGGCTCAGGGCCGTGCCGAGCGCCACCATGTACTGGGCGTTCGGGAAGGGGACCACGTCGTCGGGCGCGAGCCGGAGCGTGGCGATGAAGCGTTTGCGGAGTTCGGGCAGGAAATGCAGCGGCCCGCCGAGGAAGGCGACCTTGCCCCGGATGGGGTTGCCGCAGGCCAGCCCGCCGATGGTCTGTTCCACCACGGCCTGAAAGATGGAGGCGGCGAGGTCTTCGCGCGCGACGCCTTCGTTGAGCAGGGGCACCACGTCGGTTTTGGCGAACACGCCGCAGCGGGACGCGATGGGGTACAGCGTCCCGTAGCCCGCCGCCAGTTGGTTGAGTCCGGCGGCGTCGGTGTGCAGCAGGGTGGCCATCTGGTCGATGAACGCGCCCGTGCCGCCCGCGCAGGCCTCGTTCATGCGCAGGTCCATGCCCTGACTGAGATAGAGGATTTTGGCGTCTTCGCCGCCGAGCTCCACCGCCACGTCGGTCTGGGGGGCCAGCACGGCGATGGCCCGCGAGGCGGCGACGACTTCCTGCACGAAGGGCAGGCCGAGGGCTTCCGAAAGGCCGAGGGAGGCCGAGCCGGTGATCGCCGCGGAAACCGGCATGCCGGGATAGCGGGCGGCGAGCTGGTCGAGCATGGCGGAAAGCGTTCGGCGGACGGCCGCCCCGTGGCGCACGTACTGCGCTTCGAGCAGCTTTCCGTCAGCCGCGACGAGCGCGAGCTTGGCGGTGGTCGAACCGACGTCCAGCCCCAAAAACACTCTTTTGTCCATCATGCTTCTCCTTCCCAACCTTACGGCGCAAGCCCTTCCGTCGGCGTACCCTCCGCATGCGGCCGTTCCGCGCCATGACGCAACAGGAATTCCGTTGAAGAAAAGGGGACATTTCCCTTTCCTTATCTCTATAACATCATATCTCTTTTTTTCCAGACCCGCATGCGTCTTTAAAAATCACATAGTATCAATATGTTCCGTTTGATGTCGACAATAGCATGCAAAAACGGACAGTTCCGTGGCCTTTCCGGGGCCGTTTCTACAGAGATTCGGAGAGGGCGGACAGCGGTGCGGCATTGAACAGCCAGCCCGCGAGCGTGCAGAACAGGAACAATACGCCGAGGAACAGCGCCAGCAGTTTCCAGCGCATGACCTGACGCAGCATAAGCATTTCCGGCAGGCTCACCGCTACGGTGCCCAGACAGAAAGCCAGCGCGGTCCCGGCGGGGACGCCCTTGAGCAGCAGGCTTTCGAGCACCGGCACGACGCCGGTCACGTTGGCGTACAACGGGATTCCCGCCGCTGCCGCCGCCGGAACGGTCCACCATTGCCCCGCGCCGAGGTGTTCCGCGACCCACGATTCGGGCACGTAGCCGTGGAGCAGCGCGCCGACGCCGACGCCCGCCACCGCCCACGGGGCCACCTTGCGGAAGATGTTCCGGGTTTCGGCGAGCGCGAAACGGTGGCGGTCCTCCCACGACAGACGCACGGAAGGCATTTCTCCGCAGGCGCAGCGCGGACGCAGTTCCACCAGCCCCGGTTTGGGCTTCGCGAGCGGCATGAGCCAGCGTTCCGCCCGTATCGCGTCCATGAACAGCCCGCCCGCGATCCCGGCGAGCGCCCCCGTGGCGACGTACGCCAGCGCGAAGGGCCATCCGAGCAGGCCCCCGAGCATGACCACGGCGACTTCGTTGATCATCGGGGAGGTGATGAGGAACGCCATGGTGATGCCGAAGGGAATCTTCGCCGTGGTGAAGCCCACGAACAACGGAATGCTCGAACAGGAACAGAACGGGGTCACGGCCCCGAACGCCGCCCCGAGCGCGTAGCCGACGCCGCGCCGCGCGCCCGCGAGTTTGGCCCGGAGGCGCTCCGTCCGCAGGCCCGCTCGAGCGAAAGCCACACCGTACACCATGAGTCCCAGCAGGAGGAGTATTTTTACGGTGTCGTACACGAAAAAGCGCACGGCCCCGCCCGCCGTGGAATCGGGAGCCAGCCTGGGCACATTGGAGGTGAGCCATGCCGCCAGCGAATCGTTCGCGGCGTAAGCCGCCGTCCACAGGATGAACGCCGCGATGCCTTTTATGAGAAGTCGTTTTTCACCCATGTCCATTCCTTTCTTATTTGGCTTTTTATGCAACTTTGAAACCGAAAAAAACGCCCGAAAGGGCGTCGTGGGCTTCCTGTGCGCAGACTAGCGCGTTTCCCGGAAGGACTGCGCGTCGTTAAGCCGGGCGAGCAGACGGCTTTTGATCACTTCGCCGGTGCAGTGGAGAAAGGTGTCGAGGCACGCGAGGGCCAAGGAACAGTACACGCTGGTGCCCCGCTTCTCCACTTCGATGATGCCGGCTTCCTTCATGACGCCAAGGTGGCGCGAGACGGTGGACAGATCGCCGCCGACCAGCTTGTGCAGATCGCACACGCACAGAGGGCCGCGCGTCAGCGCCTCGGCCATGATCAGCCGGCTCGGGTGCCCCAGCGCCTTGAAGATGTTCGCCTGCGCCGCGAAGAACCGCTTCGTTCCCTCGTCCATGACGCCTCCTTGTTGCATGAAAAGCCAAATAAACAATTATGGACGGCGCGTCAAGGCGGCTCCCGGCGTCACTTGTTTTTCCCCGTATAGGCCAGAATGCCGTCGGCGATGCCGCGCGCGACGGAGATGCGGTATTCCTTGAGGGCGAGCCGTTCGGCTTCCGCCTTGTTGGTGCAGTAGCCCACCTCGATGAGCACGCCGGGAACGCCGGAACGGCGCAGGACATGGAACGGCGCGGTCTTGATGCCGCCGTCGTGGGTCCGGTAGTTTTTCTTTCTGAGGAGTTTGAGCGTCGTTTCGTGGATGTTCCGGGCGAGTCGGCGGGACTCCTGCTTCTGAATGTTGAACAGCCGCTGCGGGGGCATTTTTTCCCTGACCTTCGCGCTGCGGTCGCGGAGGGCGTTTTCCACGGCGGCAAGCCGCGTCGCCGCCGAGGTGCGGGACACGTCGAGATAGTATGTTTCAAACCCCTGCACGGTTTCCCGGGGGTTGGCGTTCACATGGATGGAGACGAACAGATCGGCCTTGTTGGTGCGGACTTTCCCGGCGCGCTGCTCCAGTGTGATCCACGCGTCGGACGTGCGGGTGTACCGGACCTTGATGCCCCGTGCGGAAAGAAGGGCCCCCACGCGCTTGGCGATGTCCAGCGTGAGCGTTTTTTCCTTGATGCCGTTGTGATGGGTGCCGGGGTCCTTGCCGCCGTGCCCCGGATCGATGAGCACGGTCCGCACGCCGAGCCGGTAGGGCCTGCCCTTGTATTTGACCTGTTCGACGGGTGGCGCCTTGTCCTGTCGGGCCGTTTTTGGGGCGGCCTTCTTTTTGTCCGGAGCGAGAGTCGCCAGATACTTCGAGGCGTCCTTGGTGGAACGCGCCGAGGGATACGCCTTGATCTGGCGTTTGAGCAGGGACTGCGCCCCGGACTTGTCGCGGAGAATTTCGCCGGTGAGCCGCGCCGCCCGGTACAGGGAGTCGTCCGCCAGCGAACTGCGGGGATACTGCCGAACAAGCTGGAGATAGCGGTCCACGGCGCGCCGGGCGTCCTTCTTGTTGGAGGCGCAGCGGGCGAGGCGATCCAGCGCGAGGGCGGAGCGGTACAGCGCGGACGGCCTGTTTTTCCATTTTTTTTCGGATTGGTAGACGGAGTAGAACGTAGCGGACAGTTTTTCCCACGGCTCGCGCTGGAGGCGTTTTTTGGATTTTTCAAGCCGGTTCATGTCCTGAACGGCTTTTTCGTAGCGCGGGGGATCGGCCGCTTCGGCGGGCAGTCCGCACGCAAAAACGACGCACAGCGCCAGCAGCACGCACCAGAGGGGGAACAGGCCGTTTGAAGGAGGGGTTCTCCTGGGGATGCCGGGTTGGTGTGTCGTATCCATGCTCGGGGGGAAAAAGGTTGCCGGAACGGTAAGTCGGTCCGAGAGTAGCAACCGGACACGGAAAAAACAAGGAAGCCCCCCCAAACCTGTATGAGAAAAGTGGTATTGGACATTTCCCTGAACCGGGAGCAGGGTGGAGGGGACTTTTTTCGTTGCATGTCGATGACGCGCGGTATATAGGTGACAACTTCTGGTTGATTGACCAAACAATTTTTTCGAGGCTCTTCCATGCTGTCCATCCTTTCCACGCTGGTTCCCGTTTTCGGCATCATCCTGTTCGGCATCGTGGTCGAACGGATGGGCTTTTTGCCCATCGAAACCTCGGCCTGCCTGAACCAGTTCGTCTATTGGATCGGCCTGCCCACGATGCTGTTCCACCAGCTCGCCCGCATGGAATCGGGGCAGGTGTCCGGGGCGCTGGTGTGGGGCATGCTCCTCAGCTTCGCGATCACCTACGCGTTCGCGCACGGCGTCTTTTCCGGGGGATTTCGCAGGCATCGTCAGGAAAGCACGGTGTTCGCCCTGCTGTCGAGCTTCCCGAACTCGGCCTTCATGGGGCTGCCCATCGTCGTGCTGCTGCTGCCGGGCAACGCCGAAGCCGCCATCGTCGCCAGCCTTGGGGCCGTGCTGACCTCGGCGAACATGCTGTTTGCGGACGGGAAGCTGGAACTCGGCAGGCATAAGGGCGAGGGCCGGAAACAGGCCGTCCTGTCCCTGTTCCGCGCGCTGTACCGCAATCCCCTGCTCATCTATTCGGCGCTTGGCGCGACGGTGAGCCTGTTTCACATCCCCGTGCCCAAATCCATTCTTTCCATGACCGGCATGCTCGGCTCCACGTCGGCGCCCTGCGCGCTGTTCTGCATGGGGATGATCCTGTCCCGGCAGATGACCTCCTCGCGCGGCTTCGTGAAGGGCTGGGCCAGAAACCAGTTCCCGCTGCACCTGATCAAGCTGTTCGTGGAACCGGCCTTCACCTACGGCCTCCTGTACCTGCTCGGCGTGCGCGGCATTTCGCTGGCCGTGGCCACCATCGTCGCGGCCATGCCGACGGCGGTGGCGGCCTACATCATCGCGGAAAAGTATCAGGTGGCCGCCGATGATTCCTCCCTCGGCATCGTGGTGGACACGGCCCTGTCGGCGGTGACCATCCCGGTGCTGATCGGGCTTTTCCAGTCTTACGGCCTCCTGTAGGCCGTCGGGGACACCATGCGGCAACAACAGAGGGAACAGCAGAATATCCGCCGGTGGCTGGTGCGGCTCACCGGCCCCATTTTCATCGAGATGGTGCTGATCATCCTTCTCGGCACCGTGGATACGGTGATGCTCAGCCAGTGTTCGGACAACACGGTCGCGGCGGTGGGCGTGGTCGTGCAGCTCCTGAACATGGTTTTCCTCGCCTTCGAGGCCACGACCGCCGGAACGTCGGTGCTCTGTTCCCAGTACCTCGGGGCGCGTCAATTGGACAACGTATCGCGCACCATCGGGGTTTCGCTGGTCTTCAACGCCATGATGGGCGTCGTCGTGAGCACCGGCCTGTTTTTCGGCGCGGAACACATACTGCGGATCATGGACCTGCGGCCCGAACTCATGGGGGACGGCGCGATCTACATGCGCATAGTGGGCGGATTCGCCTTTTTTCAGGCGATTTCCCTGACGCTTTCCGCCATTCTGCGGAGCGCGGGCATGGCCTACTATCCCATGCAGGTGACGTTTCTGATCAACATCCTGAACATCGCGGGCAATTACGCGCTCATTTTCGGGCACTTCGGCTTTCCGGCCCTCGGCGTGGAGGGCGCGGCGATTTCCACCTCGTTCAGCCGGGGCGTCGCCATGTGTCTGCTCATTTTCATTCTCTTTCGCAAAAAGCTGACGTTCCCCCTGTCCTTTCTGTGGCCCTTCCCCTTCCGGGTGCTCGGCAAGATGTTGTCCATCGGCCTGCCGTCGGGCGGAGAGCAGCTTTCGTACAGCCTGTCGCAGGTGGTGATCACCTATTTCGTCAACATGCTCGGCAACGAAGCGTTGGCGGCCCGCACCTACGCCATGAACATCGTGACCTTTTCCTACGTGTTCGCGATGTCGGTGGGGCAAGGCGGGGGCATCTGCATCGGGCATCTCATCGGCAAGGGGCACAAGAACGCGGCGCTGCTGCTCGGGCGGTACTGCATCCGCATCACCCTGATGATTTCCCTGACCGTGTCCCTGCTCGCGGCCCTGCTCGGGCACACGGTGATGGGGCTGCTCAGCGACAACGCCGCCGTGATCGGGCTTACGGCCCTGATCCTCTGGATTGACGTGCCGCTTGAGCTCGGGCGCGCGGTGAACATCCTTTGCGTGAACTTCCTCCGTTCCACCGGCGACGCGATCTATCCCTTCGTCATCGGCCTGATTTTCATGTGGGGCGTAGCGACCGTCGGCGGCTACGCGCTCGGGATTTCGTTCGGGTTCGGGCTTGCGGGCATGTGGGTGGCGTTCACCTGCGACGAGGGCATCCGCGCCGTCTGTTTCTGGTTCCGCTGGCAGAGCCGCAAGTGGATGGGCAAGAGCGTCGTGAGCAGATAGGATGCCTCCGGCGGCAAGGTGGGCTACCGCCCCCTTGACCCCCTGTCCGCGGGGCATGATGCCCCCGGACCCCCTCGAAACGAAAGGTGCCGGTTCGGCATTCTGCTTGCGCAGGCTGACCGGCTCCTTTCGTCCCGAGGACGTCGGACGTTCCCTGTTTCAGATTTGTGGGCTGCCGAGAGCTTGTTAAGGCCATCGGGATTCCGAAAGGCGTCTCCGGGAAACTTTCAATACGGTTCGGGCCGCCGCGTCCCCGTAACCGGCGTCCGTCCCGTTTATGAAAGTCTTTGAAGAGGAAGGGGGAGGCTTGGAGGGGGAAGGGGGAGGCTTGGAGGGGGAAGGGGGAGGCTTGGAGGGGGAAGGGGGAACATTAACCACAAAGATTACCCCACACCCAACCAATAAACAACTCCCACCACCCCATGAAAAACCCCACCACCCG
>CAUHBW010000102.1 GCA_959604115.1 uncultured Bilophila sp.
CAACTGCTGGTTTCTTCTGGGCCGCGCACCCCCGCCCCCCCAACCCCTCCCCCCCCCCGCCCCCCCCCCCCCTCCAATCTTCTTTCCCTACTTGCCCCGCTCCGCCAAGGGCAACAGCACCGTAAAGACCGAACCGCCGCCGGGCCTGCGGGCGTAGCGGATGACGCCGCCGTGGGCCTCCACGATGTCGCGGGTGATCGCCAGACCGAGGCCCACGAGCCCCTCGCGAGTTCCGGCGGTCCGCCCGTGCGAGAAAGGCTCGAACAGGCGCGCCTCCAGCTCCGGCGGAATGCCCGGCCCGTCGTCCTCCACGCACAAGAGGGCGTCGTCCTCGTCCCTCGACACGGCGACCTTCACCGTGGACCCCGCCCCGCTCACGCGCAGGGCGTTGGACACCAGATTGGACACCACCCACGCGAACCGCTCCGCATCGATGGTTACGGCAATCCCGGACTCGGGCATGTCCACGACCAGACGCTCGCCGGATTCGCGGGCCACAAGCTGGAAGGGGATCAGCCACTCGCGGACGCGGGGAACCAGATCCGTCGTCTCCGGCGTCAACTGAAGCGCCGAAGGACTCATCCGGGCGATCTCCATGAACTGTCGGGACACCGTACGCAGGCGGGCGGCGTCCTGCCCCACCGTCTCCACCAGCATGCCCATTTCCTCGTCCAGATCCGCTCGCCGGGCCATGAGATCGGCGGCAAGGCCCAAAGACTGCATGGGCGTCTTCAATTCATGGGAAATCCAGTCCATCATTTCCGAACGCAGCAGGTCGCGCCGCCGCCGCTCCGTGACGTCGCTCAACAGATACACCTGCCCCGTCACCACGCCCTTCGCGCTGAGCAGGCTCCGACGCCGCCCCGCGTACACGCGATCCTCGCCGCCCACGCGCAGGGTGATGTCCCGCGTGCCCTGCATGTCCTCGCGCAAGCCGTCCCGCAACGCCAGATAGTTGCCCGCACTGGTGGACAGATCGCCCCACGGCATGCCCCTCACCGTCTCGACGGGCAGGCCGAGCAGCGACAGCATCCGGCGGCTGACCAGCATGACAACTCCCGCCGTATTCAGCACAAGCACGCCGTCCTCCACGGATTCGAGGATGATCTCCAGCTTGCGCTTTTCCGCGACAAGCTTGTGCACGTTCAGGGCGTCCAGCTCCCCGAGGCGGTCCCACAACCGCGACAGCTCGTCGAACAGAAGCCGCACTTCCAGCGTCTGCGGGTCCGGCAAATGCAGCTTCCGGCCAAGCTGCGGACGCTCGCGGAACAGTTCCGCCACCCGCCGCAACGGATGGGACAGCCGCTCCGCCACGCCGTCCGCCAGCAGAAACGCCCAGAGCGTCCCCGCCAGAAAGACCGCCGCCGTCACCGCCATCATGACGTCCCGGTAACGCGCGTTCTTGCTCAGGCGAAGGAACATCCCGCGCTCGTTGACCTGCACCAGCGTGTCGATACGCGCGTGCAACGCCCGGTAGTTGCCGTCGTCCGGCCGCTCGCGGAAGGCCGACCATGCCGAACGCAACGAGTCGATGGCCTTCCGTTCCGTGCCTTCGGTGATGTTTCCGGCGGCCTGCTCCAATATCTGGTCGAAACGCCGATCCCAGCCGGGCCCGTCGTATTCGCGGTACAGCTCCGGGAACCGGATGCCGTTCATGGCCCGCACCATCTCCTGCGCGTAGGCGATGGAATCGTAATTCATGCGGATGAGTTCCGAGGGAACCCGTCCGGCGATGCTGATGCCCGCCAGCAGCAGCGCGCCGAGCGCGCCGAACAGGAGCACAAGGCGCAGGAACGTGCGGCGGATGCGCTTGTGCATGGTGGGAAGAACGATCATGGCGGCCTCACTTGTCCATATATTTCGGGGTGACGTTGGCGACATGCACGTCCACGCCCACGGCTTCGTACAGAAAATCCAGCAGGAAGGAGCCGCGCAGCCGCTCGCGCAGGGGCGACAGCCGCGACTTGCCGAAAATGGCGTGGCGCACGTTCCGCTCGCTGGCGAAGTTCACCAGCGTTTCCGCGATGTCCGCTCCCTCAAGCTGCACGACCTCCGCGCCGAGCCGGGTGGCCAGCTGGAGATTGTGCTGAAGCTGACGCTGGATGCCCGCGTCGATGCGGGTGGGGCTTTCCTTGGGCCGCCGCACATAAACCACATAGCACGGCGAACCGAGCTGGTTCGCCATCCGTACGCCCCTCCGGATGAGCGCCTCGGCGTCGGTCGGCGAGGAGCTGATGGCGACCATGACCGCCTCCACCGCGTAGCCCGCCAGCGCGGGCTTGAGCAGTTCCCGAGCCTCGATCTTGCGGACCTGATCCCCCGACGCCTCCCGCAGGCACAGTTCGCGCAGGAACGACAGGTTTTCGTAGGTGAAGAAGGACGACAGCGCGCGCTCCGCCTGTTCCGGCGCGTAAATCTTGCCCTGCCGGAGCCGTTCCCGAAGCTCCTCCTTGGCAACGTCCACGTTGACGACCTGATCGGCCCGCCGAAGCACGCCGTCCGGGATGCGTTCCCGCACCGCGATGCCGGTCGCCTCCTCCACGCGCGCGGCCACCGATTCCAGATGCTGCACGTTGATGGTGGAGATGACGTTGATGCCCTGCTCCAGAATCTCCAGCACGTCCGAATAGCGCTTGGCATGCGCGGACCCGTCGGCGTTGGTGTGGGCCAGCTCGTCCACCAGCGCGACCTGCGGCCTGCGGACAAGGATGGCCTCCACGTCCATTTCGTGGAAGACCGCGTCCCCCACCCGCCACTCGCGGGGGGGAACGCGTTCCAGATGTTCGGCGAGTGCCTGCGTGTCCGGGCGGGCGTGCGGTTCGAGATAGCCGATCACCACGTCCACGTGTTCCTGCTTCAGGCGCAATCCCTCCTGCAACATGGCGTAGGTCTTGCCCACGCCCGCCGCGTAGCCGAGATAGATTTTCAGCGACCCCTGCCGCTTGCGTTCGATCAGTTCCGCGAACCCGTCCATACCTGTCCTCCCGGAGCCGGCGCGAGGCCGACTCCGTTTCCTCGCCCGGCTACCGGAGTTCGTCAAGGGCAAGATTGAGCTGGAGCACGTTGACGCGCGGTTCGCCCCACACGCCCCACTCCGGTCCCTGCACGTGTTCGCGGACCAGCGACTCCACGGCCTCCGGGGAGAGGTTGCGGGCCTCGGCCACGCGCCGGACCTGCATCAGGGCCGCGTCCGGGGAAATGTGCGGATCAAGCCCGCTTCCCGAAGCGGTCAGGCTGTCCGCGGGCAACGCGCCTTCGGGGCGTTCCTTGCGGAGTTCCTTCGCCTCGGCGGCGACCCGTTCCTCCAGCGCCCTGCTGGTCGGACCGTAGTTCGAGCCGGAAGAGGAGGCCGCGTCGTAGTTGGCGGCGGAAGGACGCGGATGGAAGTACCGCGCCTCGGCGAAGGGCTGCCCGATGAGCGCGGAGCCCACGACCACGCCGTCGCGGACGATCAGGGAACCCGCCGCCTGACGGGGGAAAAAGGCGTCCGCCACGCCGGTGACGAGCAAAGGATACGCCGCGCACAGCAGCACGGCGAGAGCCAGAGTGGACACGATGGACTGACGAATCAGCTTGAACATGGAAGCATTCCTTCTTTCTGAAAGGGAACCTGAAGGGAGCGGGGAGGAGAAGGTCCGCCGGCCGGGCGGCCGCCCCCTTCAGGCGATGTGGTCGGACGCCTAGACGAGTCCGGCGGCCGAAATGATCATGTCGATGAGCTTGATGCCGATGAACGGGGCGACGACGCCGCCGAGGCCGTACACCAGCAGGTTGCCGCGCAGGACCGACGCCGTGGAGCGAGGCCGGTAGCGCACGCCGCGCAGCGCCAGCGGGATGAGCAGGATGATGATCAACGCGTTGAAGATCACGGCGGACAGGATCGCGCTCTGCGGCGTGGACAGGTGCATGACGTTGAGCGCGCCGAGTTCGGGCAGGGCCGCCATGAACAACGCCGGGATGATGGCGAAATACTTGGCGACGTCGTTGGCGAGGCTGAACGTGGTGAGCGCGCCGCGCGTGATCAGAAGCTGCTTGCCGATTTCCACGATCTCGATGAGCTTGGTGGGGTCGGAGTCGAGGTCGATCATGTTCCCGGCCTCGCGGGCGGCCTGCGTGCCGGTGTTCATGACCAGCCCCACGTCGGACTTCGCCAGCGCCGGGGCGTCGTTGGTGCCGTCGCCGGACATGGCGACGAGGCGGCCCTCCTTCTGCAAGTCCAGAATGAGCTGCAGCTTGTCCTCGGGCTTGGCTTCGGCGAGGAAGTCGTCCACGCCCGCCTCTCCCGCGATGGCCTGCGCGGTCAGCCGGTTGTCGCCGGTGATCATCACGGTGCGGATGCCCATCGCCCGGATGCGGTCGAAACGGTCGCGCATGCCGGGCTTGACCACGTCCTTCAGCTGGATGACGCCGAGCACGCCGCGCGCGGACGAAGCCACGACCAGCGGGGTGCCGCCTTCGCGGGCCACGGGGTCCACAAACGCCTTCAGCTCCTCGCGGCGTTCGGGAAGCCCGAGCGAGCGGACCCACGCCAGCACGGAATCGGTCGCGCCCTTGCGGAGCTGCTCTCCGGCGGCGTCCACGCCGCTCATGCGGGTTTCGGCGGTGAACGGCACGCTGGTCACGTCCTGCGGCAGACCGCTCTGGGACACGCCGAGGCTGCGGCCCAGCTCCACGATGGACCGGCCTTCCGGGGTTTCGTCGCCGGAGGAGGCGAGGCAGGCGGCCCGCGTCATTTCCCCGGCGTCCACGCCGGGCAGAGGCAGGAACGCCGAAGCCATGCGGTTGCCGAGGGTGATGGTGCCGGTCTTGTCGAGCAGGAGCACGTCCACGTCTCCCGCCGCCTCCACAGCGCGGCCCGACAACGCCAGCACGTTGCGCTGGAGCAGGCGGTCCATCCCGGCGATGCCGATGGCGGCGAGCAGGCCGCTGATCGTGGTCGGAATGAGGCAGACCAGCAGGGCCACCAGCACGACCATGTCGATGTCGATGCCGTGATACAGCCCCAGCGGCTTCAGGGTGACGACCACCAGCATGAAGATGAGGGTCAGGCCCGCCAGCAAAATATTGAGGGCGATTTCGTTGGGGGTCTTCTGGCGTTCCGCGCCTTCCACGAGCGCGATCATGCGATCGAGGAACGACTTGCCGGGCTCCTGCGTGACGCGGACCACGATCCGGTCGGAGAGCACGGTGGTCCCGCCGGTGACGGCGCTGCGGTCGCCGCCGGATTCGCGGATGACCGGAGCGGATTCGCCGGTGATGGCGGACTCGTCCACGGCGGCGACGCCTTCCACGACCGTGCCGTCGGCGGGGATCATGTCGCCCGCCTCGACGACCACGCGGTCGCCGGGGACCAGTCCCGAGGCCGGGATGTCCGTAACCGTGCCGTCCGAGGACAGCTTGTGCGCGACGGTATCCGTGCGGGCGCTGCGCAGCGTGTCGGCCTGCGCCTTGCCGCGCCCTTCCGCCAGCGCTTCGGCGAAGTTGGCGAACAGTACGGTGAACCACAGCCACAGGGAAATCTGCCCGCTGAACCCGGCGTCCGCGCCGGTGACGAGGCGGTGCAGAAAGGACGCGGTCGTAAACACGCTGCCCACGGCAACGACGAACATTACGGGGTTGCGCGCCAATACGCGCGGATCGAGCTTGCGGAACGCGTCCTTCGCGGCCTGAGTGTACAGCGAAGGGGCGTTTTCCTGAGAATGATGACGCATGAATATATCTCCTTGGCGGCTCCGGAAAGGGGAAGGGAACGCCTCCGGAGGCAAGGGGCCGCCGCCCCTTGCTCCAGCCGGGGGAATCGCTCTGCATGCGATGCCCGTAAGCCTCGAAGCCTCGCCTGACGGTCACGGCTTCGCAGCCCTTCGGGTCGGATTCCCCCGGCCCCCATCGGATCTTCACTACAAATCCTGAAACACCGATATCCGAACAATCCCGCAGCGCTCTTCCCCCGGTACGAAGCCAGAGGGAAGGGGCGGGGTTGGGGTGGAAAGGAACGTCTCTCTTCAGAAGAGTTCCCTCTCCCCCAATCTTTCCGCTAAAACACCATCCCCCGCATCATCTGGAACTGCTCCACAATGGGGCCGAGCGAAAGCGCGGGAAGATAGGTCAGCGCGCCCACGACGAAGATGATACCGAGCAGCAACACGCCGAAGGTCGGCCCTTCCACGGGGAAGGAGGACTCGGAAACGGGACGCTTCCGGCGCGCGGCGAGCGAACCCGCCACCACGAGCATGGACAGCATCACCCCGAACCGTCCGATGAGCATGGCGGCGGCCAGCGTCACGTTCCACACGGGCACGTTGGCGGACAGCCCGGCGAAGGCGCTGCCGTTGTTCTGCGTGCCGGAGGTGTAGGCGTAGAGGATTTCCGAAAGCCCGTGCGCCCCGGCGTTGTTCAGCGCGCCCGTGCCCCACGAACTCACCGCCGCGACGGCGGAGAAGCACAGGATCGGCATGGCGCAGGCCAGCAGGGCCACCATGCACCACGTGATCTCCCGGCCTTCGATGCGCTTGCCCAGATAGTCGGGCGTGCGGCCCACCATCAGGCCCGCGATGAACACGGTCAGCAGGATGAACAGGATCATGCCGTACAGGCCGGACCCCACGCCGCCGTAGATGATTTCGCCGAGCAGCATGTTGAACAGCACCAGCATCCCGCCGAGCGGCGTCATGCTGTCGTGCATGGCGTTCACCGCGCCGCAGGAGGCGTCCGTGGTCGCCGTGGCGAACAGGGAGGTGCCGAAGATGCCGAAGCGGACTTCCTTGCCTTCCATGTTGGGCACGGCCCCGCCGGCGAACTGGTGCAGGAGATGCGTGCCGTTCAGCTCGTTGAAATAAATCCACAGCGCGCCGCCGACGAACAGGGCCAGCATGACCGACCACACCGTCCACGCGTGGCGGCGGTTGCCCACGGCTTCGCCGAGGAAGAACACCAGCGCGCTCGGGATGATCAGGATGTAGAAGGACTGGAGGAAGCTGGAGAGCGCGGTCGGGTTCTCGAAAGGATGCGCCGCGTTCACGTTGAAGAAGCCGCCGCCGTTGGTGCCGAGCAGCTTGATGGAAATCTGCGAGGCCACGGGGCCCGTGGCGATGAACTGCTTCCCGCCCTCAAGCGTGGTCGCGGTCACGCCCGCATCGAAGTTCTGCACCATGCCCTGCCAGAGCATGAGCGCCGCGCCGATAAGGCTCAGGGGCAGCAGCACGTACAGGGTCACGCGCACGAGGTCGGCCCAGAAGTTGCCGATGGTCGCCGACTCGTTGCGGGCGATGCCCCGCACGACCGCCGCGCATACGGCGATGCCGACACCGGCGGAGACGAAATTCTGATACGTCAGAGCCACCATCTGGGAAAAGTGGCTCATGGTGGTTTCACCGCCGTAGGACTGCCAGTTCGTATTGGTCAGAAAACTGACCGCCGTGTTCAGGGCCAGATGCCACGAGAGGCCGGGAAAGCCCTGCGGGTTCAGCGGCAGCCTGTCCTGAAAGAGCAGCACGAGAAAGGTGAGCAGAAACCCGGCGATCGAAAACCCGATCAGGCTGACGGCGTATTTGCCCCAACCCTGATGTTCGTCGGGGCGGATGCCGGACAGCGCGTACACACCCCGCTCCACCGGTCCGAAGATCGGATGCAGAAGGGTCCGGCGTCCTGAAAAGACCTGATGCACATACCGCCCCAACAGCGGGCTGAGCGCCGCCAGCAGGCCGATGAACAACGCAAGCTGCAACATGTCGCGAATCATGCACGTGCCCCCTAGAAACGTTCCGGCTTGAAGAGGGCGTACAGCATGTACGCGAACAGGCCCGCCGCGCAGGCAAGACCGACGATGTCGAACAGTTCCATGAATGACTCCTTGAGGTGACGCGGACCCATCCGAATCCGCGCGGTTTCGCTCCCGTTCTTCCAAAGGGCGTGCCAAAGCGTTCATCAAGTGATTTCATCATGTTATCTGTTCACGGCAAGGCGGATTCCATTGCAATCCGCAATCGGTCATTGCAAAATGCAATTTCGAGGGAAAAAATTGGAGGGGTAGGGGAGCTTTTCTGAAGAAAGGCTCCCCTACCCCTCCAAACCTCCCGCTTCCTCTCTCAAGACTTTCGTATGGGTCAATCGAGAACGGCGGGAACGCGCAATTCCGTTTCGGAAGCGCACGTCACCGGGGACACGACGAAAAAAGGCCGGAAGATTCCGGCCTTTTTCTGATTTCGGTCTTTCGGCGGTCAGGCTTTTTCGGCGGGAGCCTGCTCTTCGACGGCGATTTCCCCAAACCGGGACTCGTATTCGCGGAGGCTCTGGATGAGGGTCAGGGTCAGGCGTTTGGCGGTGCGGGGCGTCATGGCGAGACGCTCCAGCATGTCGGCGGTGATTACGCCGCCGACGCCGGGTTCGGGAGAGGCGTCCGTCAGACTGACGCCGAAGGCGATCAGCACGTCGTCCTGCGAGTAGCGCACCTGAAAGGCGTTGGCATAGGAGGTGTGCATCTTGTCGGTATGCACGTTCAGACGCATTTGCGGTTCTTCGGACATGGCGGTTCTCCCGGTTTGTAGGTGTCGCGCCCTTCCGGCGCGGTTCCCTCCCTGATAACAGCCCTGAGCCTCACGTCAAGCGAAAGAGACGTTCCGCGGACCGGAAGCCGGTTCATCCGTACTTCTTGACGCAGGAAAAGCCCTTGCCGAGCACGTTGAGCGTGTTTTCGATGATGACGAAGGCGTGCTCGTCGTGGCGCAAAATGAGTTCCTCCAGCATCTTGATCTGGTAGTTGTGCACCACAGTCAGCAGCACGGGGCGTTGTTCCCCGGTGAAGCCGCCGGAACCGGACAGCAACGTGGCCCCCCGGTGCAGGGTCGTCAGGATTTCCTTGCGGATCTCCTCGTGCTGCGAAGAAATGATCAGCACGAGTTTCCGCTGATTGAAGATGGTGGACACGTAATCCATCACCTTGGAGTACACGAAGATCATGATCAGCGAATACAGGGCGTTGTCCGGGCTGTACATGGAAAACGCCAGCGCGAACAGGCTGATGTTGTACAGCAGGCTGAACTGTCCGATGCCGATCCCGTACCGCTGGTGCAGGGCGATGGACACGATGGTCAGTCCGCCGTCGCAGCCGATGGAATGCAGCACGATGCCGAGTCCGAGCCCGCAGAGGCACCCCGCCGCGATGGCCGCAAGGATGGGATCGCTGATCTGGATGGTCGTGTCCAGCCACTGCGTGGCGACGGACACCACGGCCAGCCCGTACAGGCTGTAGAAGAAAAACCGCCTTCCCACGAACAGCCAGCCCGCGATGAAGATGGGCACGTTGAGCAGCACGTTCCACGCCGCCGGGCTGAGGGTTCCGGTCATGTAGTTGATCAGGAGGGCGGTGCCGAACACGCCCCCGGAAATGAACGTGTGGGGAATGGCGATGGCCTTGACGCCGAAGGCGAACAGGGCGCACCCGACGGTCAGCAGAAACAGGTTCCAGGGGACGCCCTTGGCAAAGGTACGAATGGTGAGAGGCAACATGAGGTTTCTCCATATGGGTTCCCGGTTCCGGCGCGCCGGACTCCGGCAATTCTCAATCTTGTTTTTCCGTGAACAGGCCATACCTGTACCATATGTTCTGAGAACGCAAGGAGGCACCATGCGACCATTGAACCACGACGAGGAACAGGTGATCGCCCACGGCGCGACGGAGCCGCCGTTCAGCGGACGCTACTGGAACCACAAGGCCGACGGAACCTATGTCTGCCGCCGCTGCGGCGCGGAGCTGTACCGTTCCGGGGACAAGTTCGATTCGGGATGCGGCTGGCCCTCCTTCGACGATGCGGTGCCGGGAGCGGTGCTTCGCCGTCCCGATCCCGACGGAAGCCGCACGGAAATCCTGTGCGCCGCCTGCGGGGGCCATCTGGGGCATGTCTTTGAAGGTGAAGGCTTCACGCCCAAAAACACCCGCCACTGCGTCAATTCGCTGTCCCTCGACTTTGTGGATGCGGGGTGCACGGCGGAAGCCTGTTTTGCGGGCGGGTGCTTCTGGGGCATCGAAGACGCTTTCCAATCCGTACACGGCGTCTGCGACGCGGAATCCGGCTACACCGGCGGCACCGTGCCGAATCCCACCTACGATCAGGTTTGCACCGGGCGGACCGGGCACGCCGAAGCCGTGCGGGTGCGCTACGATCCGGCGAAGGTTTCCTATGAGGAGCTGGCGCGTCTGTTTTTTGAGATCCACGATCCCACACAGGTCAACCGGCAGGGTCCGGACATCGGCACGCAGTACCGTTCCGCGATCTTCTACACCGACGAAGAACAAAAGGCCGTGGCTCTCGATCTTATGGAGCAGCTCCGCTCCAGAGGCTACCCCGTGGCGACCGAGCTGGTCCCGCTCTCCGTCTTCTATCCCGCCGAGGACTACCATCAGGACTTCACCGCCCGCACCGGGCGCGGTTCCTGCCACTTCCGCGTGCCGAGGTTTCGGTAAGAATTCTTGGGGAGGGGAAGGGGAAACTTTCTGGAGAAAGTTTCC
>CAUHBW010000103.1 GCA_959604115.1 uncultured Bilophila sp.
GGAGGGAAAACTTTCTCCAGAAAGTTTTCCCTCCCCCTCCCCAATCTTTCCACTCTCCCTTTACAGGCACCGCAACCCGCTGGCGGGGTCGAAGACATGGCCGTGACCGGCGCGTACGGTGAGGCGGATGACGTCGCCGGGGACGGGGCGGCGGGTGCCGGGGAGGCGCACGATGATCTGGTCGGAAACGCCGGACGCGCCCTTGCCCTTGATGGGGTGGCAGTAGGCCAGCGTGTCCGGGCCGAGCGCCTCGATGATGTCCACCGTGACCTGCACCGCCCCTTCGGGATCGAGCAGCAGGTCTTCGCAGCGCAGGCCGACGAGCACGTCCTTGGAGGGCGCGGCGGCGAGGCGGATGTCGGCGGCGGCGATGCCGGACAGCGGCGTGCCGTCGGGCAGGATCAGCTTTTCGCCGTCCGTGGTCGCGGGGATCATGTTCATGGACGGAGAACCCATGAACTGCGCCACGAAGACGGAGGCCGGATGCAGATAGATGTCGTCCGGCGTGCCGTACTGCTCGACGTTCCCGGCGCGGAGCACGAGGATCTTTTCCGCGAGCGTCATGGCCTCCACCTGATCGTGCGTGACGTAGATGCTGGTGGTCGCCAGACGCTGGTGCAGACGGCGCAGCTCGATGCGCATCTGGTTGCGGAGGTTGGCGTCGAGGTTCGAGAGCGGCTCGTCGAACAGGAAGACGCTCGGCTCGCGCACGATGGCCCGGCCCATCGCCACGCGCTGGCGCTGGCCGCCGGAAAGCTGCTTGGGCATGCGGTCGAGCAGGCCGTCGAGGCCGAGGAGCTTGGCCGCCTCTTCGGCGCGGCGTTTGCGCTCGTCGGCGGGGATGCCGCGCACCTTGAGCCCGTAGGTGATGTTGTCGAACACGTTCATGTGCGGGTACAGGGCGTAGTTCTGGAACACCATCGCAATGTTGCGGTCCTTGGGTTCCTTGCGGGTCACGTCCTCGTCCCCGATGAAGATGTTCCCGGAGGTCACTTCCTCAAGTCCGGCGAGACAGCGCAGCGCCGTGGACTTGCCGCAGCCGGAGGGCCCGACCATGACCATGAAGGAACCGTCCGGAACCTCGACGTTGATGCCCTTGAGCACCTTGTTCTTGTTGAAGGTCTTTTCCACGTTCTTGAGCTGGACTCGTGCCATGCGGGTATCCTCAGGCTTATTTTTCGGTTTCGACAAGGCCGCGGACGAACAGCTTCTGCATGCCGAGCACGACCAGCAGGGGCGGCAGCATGCCCAGAAGCGCCACGGCCATGATGAGGTTCCATTCCGGCACCGCGTCGGGGATGTTCACCATGCGCTGGATGCCCATGACGATGGTGTACATGCCTTCCTGATTGGTGACGAGCAGGGGCCAGAGGTACTGGTTCCAACCGTAGATGAACAGCACCACGAACAGCGCGGCGGTGTTGGTGCGCGACAGGGGAAGCACCACGTCCACGAAGAAGCGCCACGGGCCGGCCCCGTCGATACGCGCCGCCTCAAGCAGTTCCGCCGGGATGGTCATGAACATCTGCCGGTACAGGAAGGTCGCCGTGGCCGAGGCGATGAGCGGCAGGATCAGCCCGAGGTAGCTGTCGATGAAGTTGAGGTTCGCCGCCACCTGAAAGGTCGGCACGATGCGGACTTCCACGGGCATCATCAGCGTGATGAAGATGAGCACGAAGCACAGCTCGCGGCCGGGGAAGCGGAAGTACACGATGGCGTAGGCCGCCGTGATCGAAATTGCGATTTTGCCGACGGCGATGCCGAGGGCCATGACGAGGCTGTTCGCCATCATCACCCACACGGGGATGCCGCCCGCCGCCTTGAGGCCCTGCGTGAGCACCGTGGTGAAGTTTTTGAGGAACTCTCCGCCGAACCACAGGGGCGTGGAGCCGATGAGCACGTCGAAGGTGTGGCTCGTGGCGACCAGCGCTATGTACAGGGGAAAGAGCACGACGGCGATGCCGAACCAGAGGACGGCGTGTCCGACGGCTTTTCCCAGTCCTTTCTTTTCTACCATACTGCGTTCCTTGACCTAGTAGGTCACCTTGCGTTCCACGTAACGGAACTGGAGGAAGGTCAGGACCATGACGATGAGCATCAGCACCACGGACTGCGCCGAGGAGCCGCCGAAATCAAGGCCGATGAAGCCGTCGTTGAAGACCTTGTAGATGAGCGTTTCCGTGGCCCGCGAGGGGCCGCCCTGCGTCACGGCGTGGACGATGCCGAAGGTCTCGAACAGGGTGTAGATCGTGTTCACCACGAGCAGAAAGAAGCTCGTGGGCGACAGAAGCGGGAAGATGATGGTGCGGAACCGCCGCCACGGGGACGCGCCGTCGATGGCTGCGGCCTCGATGAGCGAGCGCGGGATGGCGTGCAGCCCGGCGAGGAAGAAGAGGAAGTTGTACGAAATCTGTTTCCACGAGGCCGAAACGATCAGCAGGAACAGGGCCTGATTGCCGTTGATCTTGTGGTTCCACGTGTACCCGAAATGGTGCAGCAGCTCGGTGAGCACGCCGCCCGAGGGGTTGAACAGGAACAGCCACAGCACGCCCGCCAGCGGCGGAGCGACGGCGTAGGGGATGATGAGCATGGACTTGTAGAGCGTGCCGCCCCAGTTCACCTGATCGGCGAGGACTGCGAACAGCAGCGCCGTACCCATCGTGAGCACGATGGTGGCGAGGCTGAACACGAGCGTCAGGCGCAGCGTATCCAGATAGCTGGGATCGGAAAACAGGGCGGTGAAATTGTCCAGCCCCACGAACTCTTTGGAAAGACCGAACGAGTCTTCCATGTAGAACGACCCCATGAGCGCTTCACCGGCGGGATAGAAAAAGAACACCACCGTGATGACGAGCTGGGGCAGCAGGAAGAGGAGGGGCAGCAGCAGGTGCTTCCTGCCTCTGAACGCGTAACGTCCATCCTGCATAACGGCTCCTTGTGCGAGGTTGGGGCGTTCCCGCCGGATGCGCGGCGGAAACGCCCGTCAGAAAGGGGGGAGACGCCCGCCGGAGCGGACGTCCCCTTCCCGCGCCGGGGGCGCTTACTTCTTGTTGGCCTTGGCGAAACGGGCCAGTTCGGCGTTGCCGCGTTCCACGGCGGCGTCGAGGGCCTGCTTGGCGTCCTTCTTGCCCGCCCAGACGGCTTCGAGCTCTTCGTCGATGATGTTGCGGATCTGGACGAAGTTGCCGAGGCGCAGGCCGAGGGAGTTGATGGTCGGCTTCTTGTCGGACAGGGCCTTGACGGCGATGTCGGTGCCGGGGTTCTTGTCGTAGAAGCCCTGCTGCTTGGTCAGCTCGTAGCCTTCCAGCGTGACGGGCACGTAGCCGGTGAGCTGGTGGAAGCGGGCCTGCACTTCAGGCTTCAGAAGGTAGTTCAGGAAGGCCGCGGCGCCCTTTTCGGCGTCCTTGGAGTGGCCGGCCATGGCCCAGATGGCGGCGCCGCCGATCACGGTGTTCTGCGGAGCGTCCTTCACGTCGGGCCAGTAGGGCAGCAGGGCCACGCCCCATTCGAACTTCGCGCCAGCCTTCACGGCGGCGTAGGAGCCGGAGGAGTTCATCAGGATGCCGGCTTCGCCGGAGGTGAACGCGTTGATGGCTTCGGACTTGCGGCCCACGTAGACCATCACGCCTTCCTTCTGGAGCTTGGACAGGAAGTCGATGTGCTTGACGTGCAGGGGGCTGTTGAACAGCAGCTTGGTGTCGAGGCCGTCGTAGCCGTTGTTGTTGGTGGCGAAGGGAACGTTGTGCCACGCGGAGAAGCTCTCAAGCTGCACCCACGACTGCCAGCCGGAGGTGAGGCCGTACTTGCACGCGCCGGATTCCTTGATCTTCTTGGCGAGTTCGGCGACTTCGGGCCACGTCTTGGGGAAGTTGTCCGGATCGCCCCCGGCCTTCTTCACGGCGTCCTTATTGTAGTAGAGGACGGTGGTGGAGGCGTTGAAGGGCATGGCGATGAGCTTGCCGTCCGTGGAGGAGTAGTAGCTCGCCACGGAGCCGAGGAGCTTGGAGGTGTCCACCGGGGTGCCGGCGGCTTCCATGATTTCGAACACGGGACGGACGGCGCCCTTGGCGGCCATCATGCTGGCGGTGCCCACTTCGAAAATCTGGATCAGGTTGGGGTGCTGCTTGGCGCGGAAGGCGGCGATGGCGGCGGTCATGGCTTCGTCATAGTTGCCCTTGTAGACGCCCTTGACCTCGTATTTGTCCTGAGATGCGTTGAATTCCTTGATCATCTCGTCGGTGATCTCACCGAGTTCGCCACCCATGCCGTGCCAGAAGGTAATGGTGGTTTTGGCCTGAACGGGGGCTGCCAACAACATCAGACACATGGCCAGCAGGGCCATCAGACGGAAGGAACGCATGTGCTCTCCTGATTGGCGGACGGAAGCCGTCCGGTTTTTTTCCGGGGCCAGTCCCCGGAACGCCCGCCGGGAGCGTGTCCCGGAAGGTTGTTCGCCGTATGCCGCTTTCCGGCGGAGGGAAGGGATCGGAAGGGGGAGAAAAGGCTGGAAAGCCTTTTCTCCCCCCGTTCGTCATCGTTCCAGCGCCTCGCGGCACGCGGCGGGGAAATCGGTAATGATGCCGGTCGCGCCCTCGGCGACGAGACGCTTGGCGACGTTCATGTCGTTGACGGTCCACACGTTGACGGCGAACCCGGCATCGCGCAGCGCGGCGAGATCGCCGGGCGCGAGAATGTGCTGATCGGGGTGGTAGGCGTTGACCCGCAGACGTCGGCACAGGGCCACGGGGTCTTCGGGCCGCAGGTGCTCGACCAGCGCGCCGGTCGCCATTTCGGGGCACAGGACATGGCATTCCTCAAGATAGCGGTGCTGGAACGAGGAAATGATCACCCGATCCGTCATGTCCAGACGGCGGATGAGGTCTAACACGTCCTTTGTTACGGTTTCGTGACCGATGAGGCGGGCGTGGTCCTTGATCTCGACGTTGACGTACCAACCGTTGTCCTTGGTGAAGAGCAGCGCCTCCTCAAGCGTGGGCACGGTCAGGCCGTTGAAGCCCGCAAGAGTGTCGGCGTCGAGTTCTCCGGCGGCGACGCGACCGAACGGGTCGCGTCCGGCGTACCATGATCCGGCGTCGAGGTTCTTGATTTCGTCCAGCGTGAAGTCGCACACGCGGTAGGCGGGACGCCCGGGGAAGACGGCTTCCACGTCGGTGGTGCGGACAAGGATGTCGTCGTGCATGACGACCAGTTTGCCGTCTTTGGTATAGTTGGCGTCAAGTTCCCAGAGGTCGGCCCGTACGGCGAAGCCGAGCGCGGCCGCCGCAAGGGTGTTTTCGGGGGCATGCCCGCGTGCGCCGCGATGCGCGACGACCAGCGGGACGGAAGGACAGGCGTGAAAATCGATAGTCTTTTCCATGATCGCTGCCTGATGGCTGAAAGAACAAGGTTTGAAAAGGAAAGGGGAAACCGCTTGCCGTTGTTTGAAAGACGCTGCAATGATAGCTGAGAATCCGTAATTTGTCGAGATTTCAGGCGGATGTTTGTTGTAGCATGGCGGAACGCAGGGCGTCGGAGACGCTTTTTGCTGTGCGGAGACGCTTCAGGAAGGCGTCGCACCTTTCGCAAGGCCCTTTATCATGACGCCGGAAAACCCTATTCTCGGAACAGCCGCTTTTGAAATCGAAGTTTTCAAGGAGCCCTTATGAGCCGTTATATTCTCGCCCTCGATCAGGGCACGACCAGTTCCCGCGCGATCCTGTTCGATCGCTCCGGCGACATCATCCAGATGGCGCAGCAAGAGTTCACCCAGCACTATCCCCAGCCGGGATGGGTGGAGCACAACCCCAACGAGCTGTTCGACAGCCAGTCCGTGGTGGCGTCCCGGTGCCTGCGTCAGGCGGGCATTTCCGCCTCGGACATCGCGGCGGTGGGGATCGCCAACCAGCGCGAAACGACCGTCGTATGGAACCGCAAAACCGGCGCGCCGGTCTACAACGCCATCGTCTGGCAGGACCGCCGCACCGCCGGGTTCTGCGACGCCCTGCGCGAACAGGGCAAGGCGGCGTTGTTCGCCGAGAAGACCGGGCTCGTGCTCGACGCCTACTTTTCCGGCACCAAGGTCCGCTGGATTCTCGAAAACGTGCCGGGTGCGCGCGAGCAGGCCGAAGCGGGCGATCTGCTCTTCGGGACCGTGGACTCGTGGCTGATCTGGAATTTCACCAAGGGAGCCGAGCACGTCACCGATCCGTCCAACGCCAGCCGGACGCTGCTGTTCAACATCCGCACCGGGGACTGGGACGACGAATTGCTGGAACTCCTCTCCGTGCCCCGGTCCATGCTGCCCAAGGTCGTTCCCTCCTCCGGCGTCATGGGGCACATGCATCCCGAGTTCCTCGGGCACAGCCTGCCGCTGGCGGGCGACGCCGGGGACCAGCAGGCCGCGACCTACGGCAACGCCTGCATGCGGCCGGGCATGGCGAAGAACACCTACGGCACGGGCTGCTTCCTGCTCATGAACACCGGCTCAGAGGTCCGGATCAGCCGGAACAATCTGCTTACGACCGTGGGCTGGAATTGCGGTTCCGGGTTGCGTTACGCCCTTGAGGGGAGCGTGTTCATCGCCGGAGCCGTGGTGCAGTGGCTGCGCGACGGCCTCCAGATCATTCAGGAAGCCTCCGAGATCGAGCCGCTGGCCGCGACCGTGCCGGACAACGGCGGCGTGTTCTTCGTGCCCGCGTTCGCCGGTCTGGGCGCGCCCTATTGGGATCAGTACGCGCGCGGGGCCATCGTCGGGCTGACGCGCGGCGTCACCCGTGGGCATCTCGCCCGCGCCGCCATCGAAGCCATCGCGCTCCAGACGCTGGACATCATGGACTGCATGAAGAAGGACTCGGGCCTGCCGCTTTCCACACTCCGGGTGGACGGCGGGGCCAGCCGGAACAACATGCTGATGCAGTGTCAGGCCAACGTGCTCGGCGTGCCCGTGGAGCGTCCCGTGATCACCGAGACCACGGCGCTCGGCGCGGCCTATCTCGCCGGGCTCGCCGTGGGCTTCTGGGACGGCGAGGAAGAGGTGTGCGCCCTGTGGAAGCTCGACCGCCGCTTCGAGCCCGACATGCCCGAAGATCGCCGCGCCGAGCTGCTCCACAACTGGCACCGCGCCGTCGGACGCGCCGCGAACTGGATTGAATAGAGAAGACTGGGGGAGGCGCTTTTCACGAAAAGCTCCTCTCCCAGATCTGCCAGTGCGGCTCGCCCCCTCCTGCAAAAATTTTGACAGTATCGAATTCCTGTTTGTGGCCTTCCCGAGTTATCTTTTTTGACACGCTGTCGTCCTGCGGGCTTCAGCGTGTTTTTGTCTGATTGGAACGTAGGTCGCCATGCAGGGCAAAACGTCATGAGGAATTCGATAAGGTCGAAAGCCTTTGGCGGAGGAGGGGAGGGGGCCCTTTCCCCAGAAAGGGCCCCCTCCCTTCCCCGATTCCGGCCTTACCCAAAAAATAACAAGAAGGCGGGGTCTTGCCTAATCTTAAAAAAATAAACATACTATCGAGAAACGCTTCTTGTAGCGGGCCCGGACCCGGAACGCGGGGCGGGCGTTTCCGCATCACTTGCAACCAGGAAAAGACAATGGAACAGACTCCTGCTGAACTCTGGAAACAACGGTCAACGGCCATTGCGGCTACGGTGAAGGAAGTTGCCTCGGTGGACGAGGCGTTGCTCTATGCGCTTGATCTCTGCAAGGCCGCCGAGCCGCACGAGCAGCTCATGGGCGCCGAACCGGAACGCGCGGGCAACATCCTCGCCGCGCCCGGTCTGCCGGCCGAACAGGCCGAGCTTCTCCGCAAGGGCTGCGAAGAACGGGGCCTCGTGCTTGTTGAAGAGGGGCTGCGGGATTACGCCGGAGGCATGGAAGTCGGGATCGCGTGGGCCGCGTGCGCCCTCGCCGATACGGGCACCTGCGTGGTCGAGAGCACCAACGAGGACGTCCGCCTCGCCACCATGCTCCCCGAAACCAGCGTGCTGCTCGTCCGCCGTTCGACCATCCTTCCCGGCAACGAGAACGGCGCGGAAGTGCTTCGGAAGTTCTTCGGCAAGGCCGAACCCGAATTTCTGGCCTTCATCAGCGGCCCGAGCCGTACCGCCGACATCGAGCGGGTGCTTACGCTCGGCGTCCACGGGCCTCTGTATCTGCACGCCGTGCTCATCAACGACTAGCCTTTCGAGGGCCCGGCCGAAGCCGCGCGCCCGCACGCTTACCGCATAAAAGGATTGCCATATGAAAGAACCCGCACGTGATATAAAAAACTACCGCACCGACCTGTCCGCCGCGCTGGAGGATACCTTCCAGCGTCGGGCTCTGGACAAGTTCGCGGTGGATTACCGGGCCAGCCGCGAGCGCATCTACGCCGGTCTGAACGACCGTGAGCTGATCGCCGAGGTCGCCGCCCGCAAGGACGAATCCGTCAAGCACCTCGACGAGCTGTACGAACAGTTCAAGGCCGAGGCCGAGAAGCGCGGCGTGCACGTGCATCTCGCCAAAGACGCCGCGGACGCCAACCGCATCATTGCCAAGATCGCGGAGGACAACGGCTGCAAGATGGCCGTGAAGTCCAAGTCCATGACCGTCGAGGAAATCCAGACCAACACCGCTCTTGAAGCCAAGGGCATGGAAGTGGTGGAAACCGACCTCGCGGAATGGATCATCCAGCTCCGCCACGAAGGGCCCTCCCACATGGTCATGCCCGCCATCCACCTGTCCCGCACGCAGGTGGCCGATACCTTCTCCGAAGAGACGGGCAAACGTCAGAGCGAGGACATCACCAGCCTCGTGCGCGTGGCCCGCCGTGAACTGCGCCGCAAGTTCGCCGAAGCCGACATGGGCATTTCCGGCATGAACTTCGCCGTGGCCGAAGCCGGAGCCATCGGGCTCGTGACCAATGAGGGCAACGCCCGCATGGTCACCACCCTGCCCCGCGTGCACGTCGCGGTGGGCGGCATCGACAAGCTGATCCCTTCCTTCGACGACGCGATGGCGACGCTCCGCGTGCTGCCGCGCAACGCCACGGGCCAGCACCTGACCTCCTACGTCACGTGGATCGCGGGCGGCGTGCCGACCGGGTCCGCGCCCGACGGCAAGAAGCAGATGCACGTCGTGTTCCTCGACAACGGACGCAGGAACGTGCTCAAGGACCCGATACTGTCTCAGGCCCTGCGCTGCGTGCGCTGCGGCGCGTGCGCCAACGTGTGCCCCGTGTACCGCCTCGTGGGCGGACACCGCATGGGGTACATCTACATCGGCGCCATCGGGCTCATCCTGACCTACCTGTTCCACGGCAAGGACCGCGCCAAGGCCCTCGTCCAGAACTGCGTGAACTGTCAGGCCTGTAAAAACGTCTGCGCGGCGGGCATCGATCTGCCCGGCCTGATCGAAGAAATCCGCATGCGGTACATTGAGCAGGACGGCAACAGCCTGCCCATGAACCTGCTGGCCTCCACCCTCAAGAACCGCAAGGCGTTCCATACGCTCCTGAAGTTTGCCAAGTACGCCCAGAAGCCCATGACCGGCGGCGAGAAGTTCATCCGCCACCTCCCGGCCATGTTCGCCAAGGACAACGAGTTCCGCGCCCTGCCCGCCATTGCGGACAAGGCGTTCCGCGACCGTTGGGAGACGATGGACCGTCCGGCCTCCGCGAATCCGGCCCTCAAGGTGGCGATCTTCGCGGGCTGCGTGCAGGACTTCGTGTATCCCGAACAGCTTGAGGCGGCGGTGAAGCTCATGCAGGGCCACAACATGCGGGTGGACTTCCCGATGGAGCAGTCCTGCTGCGGCCTCCCCGTGGTGATGATGGGACAGCGCGAAACCGCCCGCGACGTGGCGCTCCAGAACATGGACGCCTTTGAAAAGGGCGATTACGACGTCATCCTGACCCTCTGCGCTTCCTGCGCCTCGCAGCTCAAGGAAGGCTATGTGGAGCTGTTCGCCGGTCAGCCGGGCCGTCAGGCCCGCGCGAAGGCCCTTGCGGACAAGGTCATGGACTTCAGCACCTTTGCCAAGGAAAAGCTCGGCCTGACCGCCGAGAACTTCAACCACAGCGACGAGAAGGTGACCTATCACGCCTCCTGTCACCTCTGCCGTGGCCTCGGCGTGAAGGAAGCGCCGCGCGAACTCATCGCTGCGGCCGCCGACTACGTTCCCGCCGCCGAAGAAGAAGTGTGCTGCGGTTTCGGCGGCACCTATTCCGCCAAGTTCCCCGAAGTCTCCGCCGCGCTGCTCCGCAAGAAGCTCGACGGCATCGCTGACACCGGCGCGTCCCGCGTGGTCATGGACTGCCCCGGCTGCGTGCTCCAGATCCGCGGCGGCGCGGAGAAGGACGGCAAGGGCCTCAAGGTCACGCACATCGCCGAGCTGCTGGCTGAAAACCTGAAGAAGTAATGCCTCCGGCGGCAAGGGTGGCTACCGCCCCCCTTGACCCCCTGTCCGGGGGG
>CAUHBW010000104.1 GCA_959604115.1 uncultured Bilophila sp.
GGTTGCGGCCCGTATCGCCGCCTTGTCCGCATTGCACGCGCCGAGCGCGGCTTGCCAGTCAAACACATGCCCCGCAAGGTCGAGGTTCGTATCCCCGGCCAGCACGGGCGCGGGCGTCGGCTCGGTCAGATACGCGGGTACTTCATCCCGGATGACCAGCGGAACCGCCGCCACTCCCCGCCTACCGGAACAGCCCGAGAACAGCGGGAGGGAGAAGAGTAGAACCCCAATCGCCAGCCTCTTCGTCATGCCGCATTGCCTCCCGCAGCTTGCGCCGCTGTTCGTCCCTGTCCCGCGTGAGCGCCTTGATCGTGGCGCCACGTTCCGCCGCCGCAGCTTCCGCCGTGGCCTTCGCCGCCGCCAGTTCCCTGACTGCGGATTCTCCGGCCTGCGCTGCGGCCTTCCATGTAGCGGCGTCCTGCCGGGCTTCCTGCGCTTCCGTCCGGGCCGTGTCGCGTTCCGTTCGTAAGGTGAGGACTACAACACCAAGCCCAATAGCAAAGAGGCACAGCGCCCCGGCCAACACCGCCCGCCGATTCATTCCGTAATCCCCCACCGCGCCGCCAGCCGTTCGACCAGCGCCCGGCAATCCGAGGTCCGGTTGAGCCAACCGCGCAGGAACACGGCGGACTTCGGCTTTCGTATCGTAAGTGCGCGATACCACCGCTCACGCTCTATGAGCATGAAAGACGCCAGCTCGCGCTGGTTGCAGGCTGCCGCAGCCGCCAGCGTGTTCCGCCCGACGATGCCGTCCACCCCAACGCGCAGGAGCCGTTGCAGCATCCTCGCCGCACGCGGAACACCCGCATTGACGGCGAAGTCATAGAAGCACACGGCGATCAGCGGGGGCATTTCCCCGGCACGCGGCCCGTCCCAGAAGTGACGCTTGAAGATGTCGCGGGCCGTATCCTTGGTGACGGCCAGCACATCGTCCCGATCAATATCCCCGTCGCCGTCAATGTCCCCTTCCCAGAGCTCAAGCTCCTTCAGGAACATGAGGCTGACGCCGTACATGGTGACGCCGCCCGGATCGTTCGGATGGTCAAAGTATCCGCCCTCCCACTTGGCGACGTGGGCATGGGCGACTTCAAAGACTTCCTGTTGGTTCGGCATAAAAAAACGCTCCCGCCTTGAAAGATGGCAGGAGCGTAGCACAGGCTTTTGTGAGGCCACTGGCACAAGCAGGCACAGGCAGGGAGAGGCAGGGAAAAAGGGGGTTGACGACGTATTGGCATTGACAGAATATAAACTATAGATTATATTCACCTCATGAAATGGACAGTTGAATTCTTGAATGAAACGGTCATGGCCGAATTCGATGCCTTGCCTATGGATATGCAGGCCAGTCTTGCCCGTATTGCCGATATGATACGGGATAACGGGCTGGAAAAGACGGGTATGCCACATGTCCGTCATCTCCAAGGAAAACTATGGGAAATGAGAGGAAAGGGGCGTGACGGTATCGCAAGGAATATCTACGTTACCGTGACAGGACGTCGGATTGTCATTGTCCGGACTTTCATTAAGAAAACACAAGAAACACCACAGGATGAAATAAAAATAGCCCTCAAAAGGGCAAAGGAGGTCAAGTAATGGGCATAGATTTTTTTGCACATCATGAAGAAAAAATGCGGGACAATCCTGAATACAAGGCCGCCTATGATGCCCTTGAGCAGGAATTTGCCATTGCCAACGCCCTTATCCAAGCCCGCAGCGAAGCGGGCATGACCCAAAAGGACGTTGCGGAAAAACTTGGGGTTTCACAGCCCGCCGTAGCCCGGATGGAATCCGGCAAGAACATTTCCATCAAGGCCATTGCCCGCTACGCCAAGGCCGTGGGCCGCCCCATCAATCTGTCCATCCTGCCCGTCTGAAATTGACTAAGAATCCCCCGCACTGCCGGGGGATTCTTTGCTTCTGGCCTCCTGCCACAGATAAAGTCGGTTCAATTCCGCCCTGTATCGGGTGATCTCCCCTTTTTCATCACGGTCAACGACTATCGGGGCATCCGCCGCAACCCATTTCCGCACCTGCTCACAACCGACGCCGAACGCCCGGCAGATTTCCGACATGCTCCGCAGCACCACGGGGACATAATTGACGGACACCGGAATCACAGGCCGCTCCCGTACTTCTGGCGGTTCATCCCCTGCTCATAAACCTTGATGCCTTCCTGCATCCCCCACCTGTACGCCGCCACGCCCACGGCAGCCCCGCACAAAAAGACTATCCCGAAAATCATCCTTCTCGCCTCCTTTTCCCCGCCGACGCGCCGCCATTGGCGCATCAAATTGCAGCGACAGCGCCACCATACGCGACTGGCTTCTTAAAATCCATCATGCCGGAACACATACCGCGCCTTCCATGCTCTCGGCCATATCCAGCAAGAACTGCTGGACGGGCAGGCCCCGCGAACGCCGAATCTGGAAAAGCCCTCTCAGCCCATCACGCCACCGGGAATCCTCCTCGGCGGTCATGCGGGAAGTCCGGCGCGTGGGCGGCATGGCTTCAAGCCTTGCCCGTTCCGGCGTTCCGGGCGGGGGAAACGGCCTCCCTTCCGGCATGGGCGGCGCGGCGGGCGTTCCTTCCCTTGCGCCCTGCCCCTCATATCTGACGGCAGCGTACCTCCCGGCATCATTACGGGCTCTATCCTCTCCAGCCGCAGGCGGCAAGGAAGAAGCCCCACCCGCCTCAAAATCCTCCCACCGTCGCCCCTGCAGCCAGTTCTCGGCGTACATGCGTATCCTGCCTTTCACCCTTGCGGCCAACTCTTCATGCTCCGCAGCCGCAGCACTGGCGGCGCTGATGATGACGGGCACCAACTCAGGGGCCTTGCGTGTGGCCGCAAGCCACATATCCGCCGCTTCCGCCTTCCCGCGCCGGTAGCCGTAGGCATCCCAGAACGCCTCGAAGTCGGCAATAGCCTGCCCGGAAAGCCGACACCCTTTTGCCGAGACGTAAAAAGGCTGTCCGCCGTCAACGCCGCTCCGCGATGGGCGACGCGGGACAGAGGCAACACCCTGAACAGCCGAAGCCTTGCCTTCCGGTTCCGGCACGGCCTCCCTTCCCCCTCCCGATGTGCCGGGCAAAGGTACGGCTTCCCCCTCTCCCATCGCATCGGGGAAAGCGCCCTCACTCACAGCCGCATCGTCCGATGCGGAAGAGAGTTCTTTTCTTGCCTTCTTATATTCTTTGATCGTGTCGGGCGGTTGTAAAGCCGGTTGTTCAGACGGTTGTTCAGCAAATGAACAACCAGCTTTACAACCGAAGGCATTCGATGACTGATACCGCGCCCAGTTCGTCACCGTGATCAGCGTGTACCTGTTCCCAACACTGCGCCTGGTCAAGAATCCATCCTGCTCCAGATCATCAAGGATAGACAAAAGCGTTGTCCGGCTGAGCTGGCATTCCTCGGCCAGATACGCACCGGAAAAGGCGAACTGCCCGGCCTTCAGCTCGTCGCCGCGATAGTAGCAATCCTTCCATGCCACTTTGAGCAGAATGGTCAATATGACCCCGCGATGCAAGGCCCCCCGGCTCCACGCCCGGCTATCCTCGGCACATCGCCAACATTTGATAAAGCCGCGATACATAATGTTCTCCTGACCATGAGCGCAGTTTAGCACGCCACTGTCATCGACAGATGACCTGTTCGTCGCATAGAACTCCCACAACCAATCAGATAGTTGCCCCAACGCCACCAGCGAAGAGAATGACTATCAAACCGTGACCGGGCATATGGCGGCCCCTTGAGCTTGTACGCCAGACCAAAGATCAGGGCGCAGTTCTTCAAAAGTTAGTTCCAAGTGCTGCATATATGCAGCAATAGCAGAGGCATCAGGCTTGGAGACGCCTTTACAATGCCTCCAGACCGTTTCCTTTGGCATCCCAACGAGAGCAGCCATACTTTCGTATGTCAGCCCCCGCTGAGTTCGGTAGAGTTCGAGCTTGTTCATGTCAAAAAGTTACTTTGATGAAACTTTTAAGTCAACAGAAACGATCTACCGATGTAACATCGTTTCACTTATGTAACTAAAATGAACGCAGAAAAAATTTTTGAAGAGGTCTGGAAAGAGTTCATCCGGCGGCTTGAGGTACTACGTAACCAAAAGCCCAAAATGACCTATGAACAGCTCGGGGAAATGTGTGGTGTCAGCAAGGTAACAACCAAACGGTGGCTGGAGGGAGCTGGAGGCGAAAAGACTCCTTTTCCGGACATGCTCCGGTACATGCAGTCGGTAGGGATGAATATCCAGAACCTCATCCCACAAAGTCAATCTGAAAAAGAAGCCTCTTTGGAAGAGCAACTCGCCGAAACACTGAAAGCTCTTGCACAGTGTAAAGAAGCGCTCAAGCATGCCGAAAAAGAACGAGATACGTATAAAGCAAAATGGGACGGACACTTAGAAACAGTTCGTGCCCAAAGTGGTGACAGATAGTCTGTTCCCTTTGCCAACGAGCAAAAATCTTTAGGGGAAAAGACGGCTTGATGCATTGTGAAGTTGGAGAACAGACAAATTAGGTAAAATCACTATCTATACGCCCATTTCCGCAAGGATATGGGCTTTTTCTACACCAAAAAGTTACCTTGATGAAACATCTTAATCGACCTAATAGTTTCATCATTGTAACTTTTGTTTATCAAAATTCACTACCAAAACCATAAGGAGCACACCATGCCACTCAATCCGAAAGCTATTTGCAACAGTCAGGAACAATACGAATTTTTCGAAGTCGAACATCTGTCCCGTAGATGAAAAGACGCTACCCGCATCCAGTACGACTACCGGCACCCAGACGGGAAACTCTTCTCCTGCTTCGCCAAGACACTCGACGATGCCCGCTCCAGACGCGATCAGTGGATCGCGAAGAATGCCGCCTAGCCCCCGCACTTACCCCAAATTTCGGCGGCGGGCTGCGTAGCAAAGGCGCAGAGAGTCAATCCCGCCGCACGTCAAAAAAACAAAACGCCCTCGGTACTGCTGTAACAGCGCCGAGGGCAAAACATCCAAGAGAGGACACTCATGGATGCACAAAGACCTTATTCACAGGCGCGGCAAGGTGTCAACGCCGCTCCCCGGCGCTTTTCCATCATCTTCAACCGCCGCGAGTTTGCCGAGATCATGGATTGGCTCAAAAGCCAGTGTCCCGGTGGCAAAGTGGCGGAACTTCTCAAAAAATGGGCGTGATGAACATGAACGGCAGACCCAAATGTCCTGTTTTCTTCTAAACCGCCTACACGGCGGATAACATATGGTCGCGCCGTGTTGTACCGTCCGCACCCTTCTAAACCGCCTACACGGCGGATAACGTCCGATACGCTCACGGTGTCCCGAAATATCGCTTCTAAACCGCCTACACGGCGGATAACAATCGTTTGAGTTCCTGAACCGGACAAAGTTTCTTCTAAACCGCCTACACGGCGGATAACTGTGGGAGCTGCGGATATCGCGGGGCTGAAAGCTTCTAAACCGCCTACACGGCGGATAACAACAACATTTCAGCAGCCGGGGCATCGCGTCAGCTTCTAAACCGCCTACACGGCGGATAACTCAAACCACGTCCGTCGCAATCTGCCGTTTCGCTTCTAAACCGCCTACACGGCGGATAACACTGAATTGTCGTGAATACATTTTTGTTTTCTCTTCTAAACCGCCTACACGGCGGATAACGTCGCGACTCGTGCCGGATACGCGAGTATAGACTTCTAAACCGCCTACACGGCGGATAACACATTCGGATAGCCCGACTGCATTGCACGACTCTTCTAAACCGCCTACACGGCGGATAACTTCTTTTTTGTATCGTGTGGATTGCGGAAGACCTTCTAAACCGCCTACACGGCGGATAACCCGTTCATTATTCGATTTGCAATTCGCTAAAGCTTCTAAACCGCCTACACGGCGGATAACTAGAACCTCCTACGAAAGTATCCCTACTTTCCAATATGTTACCTTCAAAATACCTTCAGGGACTTCGTTTTCAACCTTTATCCCTAACTACTTTATTCTCAATCCTTTTTTTGAACAATTCTTTTGTGAAGCTAACCCCCTGAACTGATGCCCTGAATTTTTCTTTTTTTGAGGTGAACAATGGCTGAAAAGATCTCTGAATTTACCTGCCTCGTCCGCGACATGCGCGAAGCCCAAAAGCTCTACTTCGATACGCGGGACAAAGCCTACCTGAAGAAAGCAAGGGAGATCGAAAAACGGGTGGATGACGAACTGCAAAAGGCTTTCGGGTGGATCAAAAACCGCCAGCCGGCACCACAGGGGAGGCTGCTCTGATGTTCACGCTTGCAATTCCCCGCCGCGTGCGGACATGGCTGATACGGATCAAAGGGGTGGCCAGACTTGAGCACAACCCCGCCGTCGACGCCTCGGAACTCTGGAACCGGACGGCCACACCCGAAGCCCTCGCAAAGCTGGCAGGGATGGCGCTGAAACTGGCCAGCGTCCCCGACTGGCCATACCACAAACAGCATACAAAATGCCGATATGAAACCGGGGACGTCCCGAACTGCACAGAATGCCGCCTGCAATGGGCCTATAACAGTATAGGGAGGTAACTATGGAAAATCAGCGCATCGAAATTATCGGTGAGGAATTGCTGCGCATTGATGAAGTCGTTCCGCTTGTGGGGAAGATTGGCAAGTCAACGTGGCGACGGTGGGTTTCCGATGGAAAAGCCCCCAAGCCGGAAAAGCGTGGGGGCTCAACATTCTGGAAGCTGTCGGACATTAAGGCTTTCGTCAAGGGTGACTGGAGCGCAGAGAATCAAGATAATCAGCCCACGCCCGCATCATGTTGCGGCGCTCAGTAATATACTCCGCGCGATTGTACACGGCTCTTATCCGATTCCCATCCAAATGGGCAAGCTGGCGTTCGATGACATCCGGGCGCCAGCCTTGTTCATTCAGGAGAGTGGAAGCCATACTTCTGAAACCGTGTGGCACCATCTGCTCCTTGGTGTACCCCATCCCGCGCAGTGCAACCAACAACGTGGACTCGCTGATCGGCTGGTGGCGCTTCCCCACACGCACAGACGGGAAAAGAATCTCCCCTCTTCCCGAAACCTGCCTCAGTTCAGTCAGTATCGCTATCGCTTGGCGGGACAGGGGCACAACGTGCTCTCGCTTCATCTTCATCCGTTCCGCCGGAATCAGCCATTCTTCCTTCTCAAAATCGAACTCTCCCCACTGTGCCAGCCGTAACTCCCCCGGACGCACAAACGTCAAAGCCAGAAGTTGCAGCGCGGCCCGGACAACCCCCGAACCCGTGTAGGCGTCAATGGAGCGCATCAACATGCCCACCGCCTTCGGATCGGTGATTGACGGGTAATTCCTGTTCACTACTGGGGGCAAAGCTCCCTTCAGATCTCGGCACGGATCGCTCTTGATGCGTGCAGCGGCCACGGCGTACCGAAAAATCTGTGAACAAACCATGAATGTACGCTTCGCCGTCTCCAGCGCGTTATTGGCCTCGATAACGCGGAGCAGCTTCAAGACGTCCGGCGGCGTAATGTCCTGAAGGGCATACTGCCGAGCACATCATAGACATACTTGTCCAGACGGATTCGGATTGTCCGGGCGTGGCTCGGCTTCCATGAATGCTCGAACTTGGCAAACCACTCTTCGGCAACCGTCTGCAAGGCTTCGCCGTGAAATTCGCCTTGCTCGTCTTTTGGCACAGCCGGAAATCCCGAACGAAACGCGACGCTCGGGTCTTTGCCTTCAGCGACAAGCCGCCGCGCCATGTCGCGCCGATCACGTGCGGCCCGCAATCCGATCTCGGGATACGTCCCGAGGCTGCTCCGCTTCTCTTTGCCGTCGAGCCGATACTTGAAGCGCCAACGCTTGTGCCGGAAGGAGGAACCTCGATATACAACCCGTCGGCATCGTATATCTTGTAGACTTTCTCGGCAGGCTTCGCAGTCTTGATGCGCGTATCTGTCAGGGACATTGGGGCAACTCCTTGGGGCAAAAGCATCTGTTGCCCCCATTGTTGCCCCAAAAAAATGTGAGCTGCAATGGTTCCAATCGAGAAAACATGAGCGCAATTGAGCACGGGAAAAGGGCAAAAGAAGAACTCCCGTGAGCACTTATGAGCACTCACGGGAGTTTTTGAGAAGTCTTTCTGGTGGAGATGAGGGGGATTGAACCCCTGGCCTCAGCGATGCGAACGCTGCGCTCTCCCAGCTGAGCTACATCCCCAAAGGATGCCGTCGCCGGCAACGTGGTGATATATACAGAAGCTCCCCCGGACTGTCAAGCGGTATCAGGCGGCTTTTCCGTTTTTTGCCGATCAGCCCCGCAGTTCGCGCTGCATGTCGCGCGTCTCGGCGCGGCGCTTCAGCTCCACCCGGTGATCGTGCAGCTTGCGGCCTCGCCCAAGCGCCAGTTCGGCCTTGATCTTGCCGTGCTTGAGGTACAGCTTTGCGGGCACCACGGTGAGGCCCTTCTGCTCCACCTTGGCGGCGAGGCTCATGATCTCCTGCGCGTGCATGAGCAGTTTACGAGGGCGGTCGGCGTTCTGCTCCACATAGCCCGCGTTGGTGTAGGGTGCGATGTGCAGCCCGATCAGCCACGCCTCGCCCCTCCTGAACTCCACATAACTGTCGGTGAAGTTCACCTGTCCGGCGCGAAGGCTTTTCACCTCCGGCCCGGTCAGAGCGATGCCCGCTTCGATGGTTTCCAGATATTCGTAAATATGCCGGGCTTTGCGGTTGTCCCCGATCAGGGGGCCGCCCGATTTCTTGGCGCTCATAACCTACCTCCTTGCGGACAACAGCGCGTAAATGCCCTTGACGGTCCATCCGGTCGTGCGGGTCTGCACCCGGCGCGCGACGTCCCGGGGCGAACCGCCCAGTTCCCGTTCCTCGGCAATAAGGCGCAAGACCTCTTCGCGATCCGTCACGCCCCCCGCTTCGGGCGGGCCGACGACGACCGTGATCTCGCCGAGCAGATCGACGCCCGAGGGAACGCCCTCTTCCAGACGGCCTATCAGATATTCCTCGTGCGTCTTGGTCAGCTCGCGGGCGATGCACAATTCCCGGGGACCGAGCACGGCGTGGGCCACGGAGAGCGTCTCGCCCAACCGATCCTTCCGCTCAAAGAAGATAAGCGTCAAAGCGAGATTGGCAAAGGGGGCCAGCGTTTTTTCCTGATCCGAGCGGCTGCGGGGCAGGAAGCCCAGAAACGCGAACGGCTGCGGCGCGATGCCGCTCCCCGCCAGCGCGGTCACCGGCGCGCTCGGCCCCGGCACCACGGACACCGGAATCCCCGCCGCCCGGCAGGCCCGGACCAGCCGATAACCGGGATCGGCCACCAGCGGCAATCCGGCGTCGGACACCAAAGCCAGCGTCCGGCCTTCGTGCAGCAGCGCCAGCACTTCGTCCAGCTTGGTCTCTTCATTATGATCGTGAAAGCTCATGAACCGCTTGGCCTTCACTTCGCAACGCTGGCACAGCAGACCCGCCCGGCGGGTATCCTCCGCCAGAACGAGGTCCGCCTCCTCCAGCACGGCACGGGCGCGGGGAGAAAGATCACCAGGGTTGCCAAGCGGCGTCGCCACTACCCATAATTTCGGAGATGTCAAAGACATGGCGGTAATAATCCAGTTCGGGGGTTGGGCCCGCGTCACGCACGCAGACCAGATCGAAACGGCAGGGAACGTCCCAGCAGCCGTTGGCGGCCAGATACGCGCGGGCGGCCTTCACCACGTTGCGGCACTTCACGGGCGTCATGCTCTCGGCGGCGGAAGCCAGACTGGTCCGGCCCCGCGTCCGCACCTCGACGAACACGAGTTCGTCTCCGTCGCGGCACACGATGTCGAGTTCATAGGGGCCGCCGCGCCAGTTGCGGGCCAATACCCGCATCCCGGCCCGTTCGAGGTACGCCGCCGCCACGTCCTCGCCGTCCCTGCCTTTTCGTTGCCGCAGGGTCACAAAAGCGAACCCTGCCGGACGGACGACTGTTCCGGCAGCACGCCCCGGAAGGTCTTCCGGTGCATCGGGCAGGGGCCGTGTTCACGCAGCGCCGCGAAATGTTCCTTGGAACCGTACCCCTTGTGCTTGGCGAAGCCGTAGCCGGGGTAACGGCGGTCGAGCTTGTCCATAAGCATGTCCCGGAACGTCTTGGCGATGATGGACGCCGCCGAAATGACCGGGACCAACGCGTCGCCGTCCACGACAGACTTCTGGCGGGGCAGCGGCGACCAGCCCCAGCGCGCGAACAGCGGCTCGGGAACAAGCTGGTTGCCGTCGATCAGCAGGCCCTGCGGGCGCACCTTCAGGACGGCGGCGGCGTGGCACATGGCCTTGAGCGTCGCCTGCAAAATATTGATGCGGTCGATTTCGGGAGGCCAGACCACGCCGATACCCCAAGCCAAAGCCACGGTCCCGATTTCAGCTGC
>CAUHBW010000105.1 GCA_959604115.1 uncultured Bilophila sp.
ATTTGTCTTGCTGTCACTGTTCTCTTCTACCTTAATTAACGAGTCCTGACCCTAGACACGCCTTCCTTTCATGGATATTTTGGGAAGTTCGCGATGCCCGCCCGTTCACGAGGGGCGGGGAGAAACGTCAGTCGAGGAGTCCTTTGTATGGTCGAACAAGACGAATTGTTGGAAATGCTCCCCTGTTCCCATTGCAAGAACGAGAAACCCCACCTCGTTTCGTGCAGGCCCGAGGGCCGGCTCATCGATCTCTGGCGCGTGGAATGCCCCTGTGAAAAGGCTCCGGCGCAGTGGTCCGTATCTCAGATTTCGGCCGTCCGGCTGTGGAACCGGTACATGACCAACCTGAAGGAATAGTTTTACGAAAGCTTTTTTCCGAGCCGGACAGGTTCCGGCAACGTCTTTTGCCCCATGCGGGCAAAAAAGTCCCCTCGGCGGCAGGCCGGGGGGACTTTTGCGTTGCCGGCTTGTGCCGGGCGGGCCAGTCGGTCCGGGAACGCCGCAGGGGATCGGCGTTCCCGGAGCGCTCGCGGGATCGGAGGAGAGGCGTTTTCGCGTTTATTCCTGCACGACTTCCTTCACTTCGTCGCCGTAGGCGTCGCGGACGATCTTGGTTTCCTTGAGCAGGACGGCCCAGCGGCGCAGGGTGCCGATGATGACGAAGCCCATCATGACCATGACCAGTGCGCTCAGGGAGGCGAGCAGGTACTTTTCGGTCGGCAGGTACTGGTAGGCGATCAGCCAGATGCCCGCCCAGAAGGTGATGACGGTCATGAAGATGCCGGGAGCGGCGGTGATCCACGCGTACTTCGTCTTGTTCATGCGGAGCAGCATGGTCGTGCCGATGAGCAGCGTCACCGAGGCGAGGAGCTGGTTGCTGATGCCGAACAGGGGCCAGATGCTGGAGATGTCCCCGGTATAGACGAGATAGCCCCACGCGCCCGTGAACAGGAAGCTGGTCACGACGATGCCGGGCCACCAGTTCTTGTCGCCGAACTTGGGGATGACCTTGCCGATCATTTCCTGAAGAAAGAAGCGGCCCACGCGGGTGCCCGCGTCCACGGCGGTCAGGATGAACACCGCTTCGAACATGATGGCGAAGTGGTACCAGTAGCTCATGAGGTGCGACATCCACGGGATCTGGCCGAAGATGTGCGCCATGCCCACGGCGAGGGAGACGGAGCCGCCGGGGCGGTGCATCAGGTTTTCCGCCACTTCCTTTTCGAGGGTGGGCAGGTCGACCACGGTCATGCCGAGGGCGGCGAACTTGTCGGCCGGGGCGTTGATGGCGAAGTAGTCGGCGGGCACGAGCACGCAGGCGGCGATCAGAGCCATGATGGCGACGAAGCCTTCAACGAGCATTGCGCCGTAGCCGACGAACAGGACGTCTCGCTCCTTGCCGATCATCTTGGGCGTAGTGCCCGTGCCGATGGTGGCGTGGAAGCCGGAAAGCGCGCCGCAGGCGATGGTGATGAAGATGAACGGAATCACCGGGCCGCCCACGATGGGGCCGCCGCCCTTGGTGAATTCGGTGAACGCGGGCATGTTGAAATCGGGCATGACGAACACGATGCCGAGGGCCAGCGCGCCGATGGTGCCGATCTTGAGGAAGGTGGACAGGTAGTCGCGGGGCAGAAGCAGCAGCCACACCGGCAGGACCGAGGCGACGAAGCCGTACGCCGGGATCAGGATGGACATGGGCTTCTTGTCGATGTCCAGCCAGCCGAACATTTCGGGATGCGCCGCCACGTAGGGGCCGGTCAGGATGCACAGGCCGAGCAGCGCCACGCCGATGATCGACGCGCCGAGCACGTCGCCCTTGCGCCATATCTGCATGTACAGGCCCATGATCACGGCGATCGGGATGGTCGCCGCCACGGTGTAGGTGGACCACAGGCTGTTGTGCATGGCGTTGACCACCGCGATGGACAGGCCCGCCAGCGTCAGCAGCAGGATGGCGAGCACGGCCCACGCCGCCACGCCGCCGGTCGTCTTGCCGATTTCCTGCGAGGCGATGTAGGCGAGGCTCTGCCCCCGGTGGCGCACCGAGGCGAACAGCACGACCATATCGTGCACGCCGCCCGCGAGCACGCAGCCGATGAGAATCCACAAGAGGCCGGGCATGTAGCCGAACTGGGCCGCCAGCACGGGGCCGAGCAGGGGGCCCGCCGCGGCGATGGCGGCGAAGTGGTGGCCGAACAGGACGTACTTGTTGGTGTTCACGTAGTCGTGGCCGTCGGCGTACTTGACGGCGGGCGTTTCCCGCGCGTCGTTCAGGTTCAGAACCTTGTTGGCGATGAACAGGCCGTAAAAGCGATAGCCGATGGCGAAAATACATAACGATGCGAAAACCACCGTAAGCGCATTCATGGTAAACCTCGGATGCTGAATGTGGCACATGCTGCGATCGGGCTCCGCCGCGATCGCGCTCCTCTCGCTTCCCCCGCATACGGCGAGAAACGTTCCGTCCGGGTGAAGTTCGCGCCGGATCGGCCTTTTCCGCAGCGGAGGAAACGTCACGTTGCGCGCCTTGGCACCGTGCGCGGAAGGGAACTCCCGGGCCTGCCGACGACACGTAGGGCTTTTCCGTATACGGACGGAAAGCGTCTCCGTCTGGGAAACGGAGAGACGGCGTTCCCGCCGCGCCCGCACCGGAAGACTGCCCGCGCGAAATGGCGCGCCGCATAACATAGTTATTGAGTATGAATAATGGAGCCCTTCGACGAACCGCCGTGATCGTTGCGGAACCCGGCGGGACGCGACGTCGCGGCGCGCGGACGCGAGACGACGGTGGAGACATCCGTTGCGGCGGATGAAGGCCGCAGCGGAACCCGTGGACTCGATTCGGGCGTCGCGTCAGCTCGAAAGGGGAGGGGGAAGGGCGAACGAAACCGGCCCGTCCCAGCCCGAGGGGGGCAGGAAGGGCTTTTCGTGGAGGGGGAGAGGACGCTCGCGGCGTACGCATTCGGGCCTGTCGATCGTGCGGGCGGAAAGCAGGACGCCGCGTTCGGGCATCCGCTTTTCGGGGTGCTTCAGGCGGGAAACCGCCTTGACGTCCCGGAGATCCTCGTGCCGGAACACGATGCTGTGCGACGCCTCGCCGAACGTGTCCCACGGCAGGAACGCCGTGGGCCTCAGCAAGCCTTCATTGGGAAGGCCGTCCATCGCGAGGACGTCGTTCTGACGCTCGCCGCTGGTGATGAGGCCGCCGAAGAACAGAACAAGACTCATCAGGCCCATGAGCAGCACGTGCCATGTGAGTGAGAGGCTGTTTCGCTGGATGGCGTTCATCATCCGGTCCTGTGGTTATGCGTTGACTTTGTCCTGTTTGGAACAATCGCTACTGCGGGCGGGCCGAACTGTCAATGATATCGTGATCGGAACTCTCAGTGACAAGCGGGCGTTTCTCACGAATGCGGGGAAATTGGAGGCGTTGAACGGCGGACTCTCAAGAAATATGCCGAAAAATCAAACGAAAGCGTCACGCGAACAGCCTTGGGGGGAGTGCGTCCCAAACGGATGCGGAACGGCGGCGGTTCCGTGGCGGAACGCTTCGGGGAGCGCGCCTGCGTGTCCGTTGCGTTACGGCGGAAGGCGTTGTCCCGATGTCACACAGTCGTTGCCTTGCGGACATGGAAGCGTGACGCGGCCCGCCTACAACCCTGCCTGCGCATCGAGATTTTCATCATCAGGAGTAAAACCATGCGAAACGTATCTCTCTGGGCGGCCGTCGCGGCGCTCGCCGCTCCCCTGTTCCTTTCCGGTCCGGCCTTCGCCGCCGACCAGATTCCCGCCGACGTGCTCAAGGCCGCGCAGGCCGAGGGCCGCGTGGACAGCGTGGGCATGCCCGACACGTGGGCCAACTGGGTGGGCACATGGAGCGACCTCAAGACGAAATTCGGCATTGAGCACAGCGACACGGACATGAGTTCCGGTCAGGAAATCGCCAAGTTCGAAGCCGAAAAAAATGCCGCCACCGCCGATATCGGGGACGTGGGCGTGTCCTTCGGCCCCATCGCCAAACAGCGCGGCGTGACCCAGCCCAACAAGGGCCCCGTGTGGAACGAAATCCCGGCATGGGCCAAGGACCCCGACGGACACTGGACCGTGGGCTACACCGGCACCATCTGCTTTCTCATCGACAAGAGCGTGGTCAAGGAACCCTATCCGACGAGCTGGGCCGATCTGCTCAAGGGCGACTACAAGCTGACCACCGGCGACGTGAGCGTCGCGGCGCAGGCCGTTTCCGGCGTGCTCGCCTGCGCCTACGCCAACGGCGGCGACGAGAAGAACCTCAAGCCCGCCCTCGACTTCTTCGCGAAGCTCGCCAAGGCCGGCCGCCTGAACCTCAACGACCCCACCCTCGCCAACATCGAAAAGGGCGAGGTGGAAGTCGCGATCATGTGGGACTTCAACGCGCTGAACTACCGCTCCCAGATCGATCCGAAGCGTTTCGAGGTCATCGTGCCCAAGGACGGCACCCTGATGTCCGGCTACTGCACGATCATCAACAAGTACGCCAAGCATCCCAACGCCGCCAGGCTCGCACAGGACTACATCCTGAGCGACGAGGGCCAGATCAATCTCGCCGAGGGCTTCGCCCGCCCCATCCGCAAGGTGGCCCTCCCCGAAGAGGTGAAGGCGAAGATGCTTCCCGACGAACAGTACGCCGCCGCCCGTCCCGTGAAGGACGCCGACGCGTGGGACAAGTCCGCCAAGCGTCTGCCCCGCCAGTGGCAGGAAAACGTCATGGTTCACATGCAGTAACCCGCACCGGCATCCGGGGGCTCCCCTTCGGATGCCGCAACCACCACTACGCCATGTCAAAAATCGTGTTTGTTCTCATCGACGGCCTTTCCCGCAGCGTCGCCCGCGACTGTATGGGCTACATGGAGGGGCTTGCCGAGGCCGGAAAGGCCGCCGCGTTCGATCTGCGCTGCGAGCTGCCCGCGCTGTCGCGTCCCCTGTACCACTGTCTGATGGCGGGCGTATCCCCCGTGGAGAGCGGCGTGGTCTGCAACGACCACAACCTCGGCCTTGCCCGCGAGCGGAGCGTCTTCGCCCTTGCCTCGGCGCAGGGGCGGATCACGGCGGCTTCGGCTTACCACTGGATGAGCGAGCTGTACAACCGGTTCCCCTACGAGCCGTTGCGCGACCGCTTTACCGACGATCCCTCCCTGCCCATCCGGCACGGCGTGTTCTACGATCTCGACGACTACCCCGACGCCGCGGTCATGGCCGACGGCGAAATCCTGCGGCGTCGCCGGAACCCGGATTTCCTGCTCATCCACACGATGGGCGTGGACGACGCCGGGCACTGCTTCGGCGGCGACGCGGCCGAATACCGCCGCGCGGCCTACGCCGTGGACCGGCTGCTGGCGCAGTACATGCCCGGCTGGCTGGCGGACGGCTGCGGCGTGCTCGTCACGAGCGACCACGGCATGAATCCGCATCGGTTCCACAACGGTACGACCGACGCCGAGCGGGACGTGCGGCTGTACGTCGCCGGTCCGGCCTTCGCCCCGCATCCCGACGCCCGTCCGAAACAGACGGAGCTGTGCGGGACCGTCTGTTCGGCGCTCGGACTTGTCCACGACAAGCCGTATTGCCGGGAGCTGCTCGCATGAAAACGCTCCGGTATCTGATCCCCGTGCCGTTCATGGTCATGCTGCTCCTGTTCCAGATCGCCCCGGCGGGGTGGGTGGTGATGAACGGGTTCCAGTCTTCCGGCGAATGGACGCTCGACAACTTCCGCGAGATCGCCGGATCGGCCTTTTTCCTCCAGTCCTTCTGGAACAGCCTCGCGATCTCCTTCTGGAGCAGTTTTCTCGGGCTGGGCGTGGCCGTGATCGCGGCGTACAGCCTGCGCCGGGTTCCGGGCAGGCTGCAGGGCGCGGTCCTGTCCTTCTCCAACATGGTGAGCAACTTTTCCGGCGTGCCGCTGGCCTTCGCTTTCATCATCATTCTCGGCACGAACGGGTGCATCACCCTCATCCTGCGCCACATCGGCGTGGAGCTGCCGAGCCTGTATTCCCGGGGCGGGCTGATCCTGCTGTACACCTATTTCCAGATTCCGCTGGGCATCCTGCTTATCTATCCCGCCTTTGACGCCCTGAACGACGACTGGCAGGAGGCCGCCTTCATCCTCGGGGCCAGCTTCCCCACCTACGCGCGGCGGGTGGTCGGCCCGATCCTCGCCCCGGCCTGTCTCAACACCTTCATCCTGCTGTACGCCAACGCCATCGGCGCCTACGCCACGGTCTACGCGCTGACCACCGGCAACTACAACCTGCTGACCATCCGCATCGCCTCGCTGGTGGCGGGCGACGTGTCGCTGGAGCCGGAGCTTGCGGCGGCCCTCGCCGTGTGCCTTGTGGTGATCATGGTCGCGTTCGCGCTGCTCAGTTCCCTGATTGCCCGGAGGTACGTCCATGTCCGTTAAACAACCATCCGGGAGGCATGCGGCGGGCGCGCTTCACCGGATCGTCATCGGCGTCGTGCTCGTCGTGCTGTTGCTGCCCATTCTGTCCACGCTGCTGTACGCGCTGTCCTCGGAGTGGGGCGCGAGCGTGCTCCCGCAGGGCCTGACGCTGGAATGGTTCGCGACCCTGTGGACCGATCCCCGCTTCCTGCTGGCCTTCGGGCGTTCGCTGGCCCTGTGCTTCGGCACGCTCATCCTTTCCGTCGCGGTCATCCTGCCCGTGATTTTCCTCATCGAGTGCTCGTGCCCCCGGCTCGGCGGTCTGATGAACATGCTGATCATGCTGCCGTTCGCCATTCCGCCGGTGGTCAGCTCGGTGGGGCTGCTCCAGCTCTACGCGCAGGAGCCCCTGCCGCTGGTGGGAACCCCGTGGATTCTGGCGGGGGCCTATTTCACCATCGTGCTGCCGTTCATCTACCGGGCGATGGTCAACAACATGCGGGCGATCAACATGCCGCAGCTCATGGAGGCCGCGAGCCTGCTCGGCGCGTCGCCGTTTCGGACCATGATCCGGGTCATCCTGCCCAACATGCGCAAGGGCATCCAGAGCGCGGTGTTCGTGTCGTTCTCGTTTCTGCTCGGGGAATTCGTGTTCACCAACCTGCTGGCGGGCACCCGTTTCGAGACGGTGCAGATTTATCTGTTCAATCTGCGCGGACGGAGCGGGCACTACACCAGCGCCATCGTCATTTCCTATTTCGCGTTCATCCTGCTGTTCACGTGGCTGGCCTCGCGTCTGGGCGGCAAGAAGGGCTCCTGAGGGAGCCGGGAGAAACCATCATGAGTTACGTCGTACTGGAAAACGTCACCAAATCGTATGACGACACGGTCGTCCTCGGTCCCATCGACCGTTCCTTCGACAAGGGGCAGTTCATCACCCTGCTCGGGCCGTCCGGGTGCGGCAAGTCCACGCTGCTGCGCTGCATCGCCGGGCTGATCCCGCTCTCGGGGGGCCGCATCGTCGTGGACGGCGAGGACATCACCCGCACCCCGCCCCAGAAGCGCGGCATCGGCATGGTGTTCCAGAACTACGCGCTGTTTCCGAACATGACCGTGCGCGAGAACGTGGCCTTCGGGCTCGAAATGCGCAACGTGGCCGCGCCCGAGCGCGCGAAGCGGGTCAAGGAGGCGCTGGAACTGGTGGAGCTCGCCAGCTACGGCGAACGCTACCCCTCGCAGCTTTCCGGCGGGCAGATGCAGCGCGTGGCGCTGGCCCGGTCCCTCGTGACCCGGCCCCGCATCCTGCTCCTCGACGAGCCGCTGTCCGCGCTGGACGCCCGCATCCGCCGGGCGCTCCGCGACCAGATCCGGGCCATCCAGAAGGAACTCGGCCTGACCACGCTGTTCGTCACCCACGATCAGGAGGAGGCGCTCACGGTGTCCGACCGCATCGTGCTCATGCACGCCGGGCACATTGAGCAGGACGGGCGGCCCGAGGAGCTGTATTCGCGCCCGGCGTCCCGCTTCGCCGTGGAGTTCATCGGCTTCCGCAACATCTTTTCCCCGTCGCAGGCCAAGCTCGTGCTCGGGGTGGATACCGGCAGCCATGTGTCCCTGCGCCCGGAGAACATCCACGTCTGCCGGGGGAGCGGGTCGCAGTCGGGGGTCATGGGCCGGGTCGTGTCGCGGATGCTGCTCGGCAACGTGGTGCGCTACCAGCTCGCCGTGGACAACATGCCGCTGGTCATGGACACCCTGAATAGCAACTCGCAGGCCATGCTCCGCGACGGCGACATGGTGCCGCTGGCCTTCGACCGCTCAGAAATCCATGCCGTGGAATGAGGACGGCGGCGCGGCGGGCGGCGATCAATCGCTTTCGGTTGTCAAACGAATCGCTTTTTTCCGTTTGTGCTCTCAACGCGTCTTGGGTAGACAGGAATCACGCCACGGAGCGTTTCATCCTGAAACCGCAAGGAGAGTTTGCCATGTCCGCTATGTCGATTATCATCATCTGCTCGATCTGCCTGCTCGCTTCCATCGGTACCGGGGTGTACGGCACCGTCAGATACAATCGCTAGCCTTCCTCCTCATGTCTGAAGGGCCCCGCGCGGCAGTGGCCGCACGGGGCTTTTTTTGCGTCCGCCGAGCCGTCCGGCGAGGCGCGGGCGCACGCCCGGGAAACGCCGGGGCGCCGCCGCAGGGGGACCTTTCAAGCCGTTCCGCGTCCCAGTCGGGACACGGGGCGGGCGCGCCTTCCGGGAGGCTGCGGAACATGTTTTTCTGCGGGCGGATCGAAGCGTCCCCACTGGACTTTTGGCGTTGGACCCATTAAATGAATAAAGGAACAAGAGAGCTAAGGAAAAAGCCTTTTCCGGAGAACGCTCCGCCGCAAAAGCTCCGAGGCGCGTACGGATCGGAAGGAGACGTATGGAACACATGCATGCCGCCACCTTCGCCTTCATCGAAAGTGCGAAGGGCTTTTTTCGGCACGGGAAGCCGCTTTGCGAGCTGGTGCCGTTCCTTGCGCACGCGCTTTACGAGGTGATGCCGATCGACGCGCTGGGCGTCGTCCGGCTGGACGGTCGGGGCCGGGTGGCCGAAGCCGCCTGCTGGAGCGAACGGGCGGAAGATTCGCTGTGTGCGGCCTTCGAGCTGGCCTTCCCGAAAGAGGAGCCGCTGCCGGAACGGGAGATCGTCGATCTGCTTCCGACGGGGAGCGCGGGCACGCCCCTCGTGCTGCCGATCCGCTACGAGGAGGCGCCGCTCGGCCTGCTGTTTCTCGACAAGCGCCCGGGAACCGGAAGCTGGACTCCGGCGGAACAGGGGCTGGCACGGATCGCCGACACCATGCTCGGGATGTTTTTCGCCGGGAAGGTCTACTGCGAACTCCAGAATTTTCATGTCCGCGTGCTCAACTCCGCGATGGATCAGGTCCGCGTGTTCCTGTACATCACCGATCCCCGCACCGACGTCATCCTGTATATGAACCAGTCCATGAAGGACGCATTCAAGCTGGAGCATCCCGAGGGGAGCGTTTGTTGGCAGGTGCTGCAATCCGGCATGACGGAACGCTGCCCTTTCTGTCCGGTCAGGAACCTGACGGCGGACATGGACCTGAACCGCGTGTACCGCTGGGAAGAGCGAAATACGCTGACAGGAAGGATTTTTGAAAACAACGACAGCCTGATGCGCTGGACGGACGGCTCCGTCGTCCATCTCCAGCAGTCCGTGGACATCACGGACTCCGTCCGCCTGTACGAAGAGGCCAACCGCGACGAGCTGACCGGCCTGCTCAACCGCCGGGCCGGGCAGGCGGCGCTCGCCGGGGCGCTGGAACGTCTCGGCGACGGGGACGGCCCGCTGATAGTGGGGCTGTTCGACGTCAACAGGCTCAAGTCCATCAACGACGCCTACGGGCATAAGGAAGGGGATCGCGCCCTGCAGCTCATCGCGCAGGAGGTGCGGCGGGGGCTCCGCGGCCCGGATTTCTGTTTCCGGCTCAGCGGCGACGAGTTCGTCGTGGTGTTCCATCAGCTCGGACGCTACGAAGCCGAGGCGCTGATGGAAGAGGCGCTGGGCCGTCTGGAGGAACGTCGGCGAGCGCTCGATCTGCCGTATCCGCTGACGTTCAGCTTCGGCGGCTTCGAGGTGGCGCCGGGGCACGACATGACTCTCTCGGAAGTGCTTTCCAAGGCCGACGAGAGCATGTACGAGCAGAAGAAGCGTTACCATATCCGCGAGGCGGAGCGGCGTCTGCGGAACGGGGACGCCGCTCCGGCGATCCCCGACGGCGCGCTGGAGTACGATGCGTTGCGGCTGTACGACGCGCTGGTGCGGAGCACGGATTCCTACGTGTTCGTTTCCAACGTGAAGACCGGGATTTTCCGCTATTCGCCGTCGATGGTGGAGGAGTTCGCCCTTCCCGGCCCGGTCGTGGAGAACGCCGCCGCGGTCTGGGGAGCCAAGGTCCACCC
>CAUHBW010000106.1 GCA_959604115.1 uncultured Bilophila sp.
GAAGAACCCTTCTGGAGAAGGGCTTCTTCCTCCTCCCCAACCCCCACCCCCTCCATCTCCCAAGACTTTTTATGGATCGACGCCGGGACGGGCGGCGCGCGGGCTGACGGCCCGGCGTCCGTTTCCCTGTTTTGCGTCAGGGGAAAGGGGGGAAAGATCGAAGAGAATCCTCTGACGGCGGCAAGTCCTTGAGACTGTTTCGGCGGGAAAAGGTTTCTCCGGCAAGATGCTCAGGGAAAACACTCGGAGCGGGTTCCCTTTGAAACAAGCAGTCTTTCAAAGGGGATCCGCTTTCAAAGCAAAAGGCCCTCTCATGCATCAAAGAAAAGCGTCCCGTTCCGGAGTTGGAACGGGACGCCTTCTTTTTCACCCAACCGCACGGAAAACGCTTTTGCTTTTCCCGCACCCCGCGAACGGGGATTCGATAACGTCAAAAATCTTTGGAAGAGGAGGGGCGGGTTTTGGGGAAAGGGAGGAGAAAACGTGGGGATGCCCCCTTTCTTCAGGAAAGTTTCTTCTCCCCTTCCCCAATCTTTTTCCCGTTACTTCCGGTTGATCATATGCTCCGGCGCAAGGATGTCGTCGAGCTTCTCCCGGCTGAGGAGATTGCGGGCGAGGACGAGATCGAGGACCGAGCCGCCGGTTTCGAGCGCCTCCTTGGCGATGGCGGCGGACGTTTCGTACCCGAGATAGGGATTCAGGGCGGTGATGATGCCGATGCTGTTCTCGACCATGCTCCGGCAACGCTCCTTGTTCGCAGTGATACCGCTCACGCAGCGGTCCTGCAAGGTGCGGATGGCCCGGCGCAGACGGTGGATGCCGTTGGAGAGCGAGAAGGCGATGATCGGTTCCATGACGTTCAGCTCAAGCTGCCCGGCTTCCGAGGCCATCGTGATGGTCACGTCCTTGCCGATGATGTCGAAGGCCACCTGTGTGACCACTTCGGGAATGACCGGATTGACCTTCCCCGGCATGATCGAGGAACCGGGCTGGAGGCGCGGCAGGTTGATTTCGTTGATGCCCGTGCGCGGACCGGAGGAAAGAAGCCGCAGGTCGTTGCAAATCTTGGACAGCTTGACTGCGATGCGCTTGAGCACGCCGGAAGTCTGCACATAGGCCCCGGTGTCCCACGTCGCCTCAATGAGGTTCGTGGACAGCACCACCGGAATGCCGGTCACTTCGGCGAGCGCCTTGGTCGCGACTTCCGCATACCCGGCGGGCGCGTTGATGCTCGTCCCGATGGCCGTCGCGCCGAGGTTGACTTCCAGCAGCAGCTTGCGGGATTCCTCCACGCGCAGGATGTCTTCGCCGATGGTCGTGGCATAGGCCCCGAACTCCTGACCGAGCGTCATGGGCACCGCGTCCTGAAGCTGCGTGCGGCCCATCTTGATCACGTCCGCGAATTCCTCCGCCTTGGCCGCGAAGCCCTGCTGAAGATAGGCCATGTCCCCGGCCAGCTCGCCGAGCTGGATGTACAGCGCCAGCCGCAGCGCAGTGGGATAGACGTCGTTCGTGGACTGGGAGCAGTTCACATGGTTGTTGGGATGGCAATATTCATATTCGCCCTTGCTGTGGCCAAGCAGTTCGAGAGCCCGGTTGGCGATCACCTCGTTGGCGTTCATGTTCGTGGACGTGCCCGCTCCGCCCTGAATGCAGTCGATGGGGAACTGGTCGCGCATCTTGCCCGCGACGATCTCGTCGCAGGCCGCGCAGATGGCCTCCCCGATCTCGCGGGGCAACACGTTGAAGTGCATGTTGGCGATGGCGGAGGCCTTCTTCACCTGCGCGAGCGCCCGGATGAGCTCGGGGAAACTGGAGATGCTCGCACCGGAAATCGGAAAGTTTTCAATGGCGCGCAGGGTCTGAATGCCGTAATAGGTATCGGCGGGAATTTCTCTTTCACCCAAAAAGTCATGTTCAAGACGAGGCATGGACGTTTCTCCTGTTTGATGCGAATACCGAGAGTGTTGTTTGAATATATAGAACCCGCCGCGGGAACTGGCAATTGCCGTTTTCGTATCGGGCCATGATCAAAACGCATGGAGCCCCAGCGTGGACCAGAAACTTCTCGAAGATTTCCTCAGCCTGTATCGCCACAAGAGCTTTTCGCACGCCGCGCAGGAACGCAACGTCACCCAGCCGGCTTTCAGCCGCCGCATCCGGGCGCTGGAGGAATGGCTCGGCGTGGTTCTCTTCGACCGCACGGCCCTGCCCATCCGCCTCACCGCGCAGGGCGAACAGTTTTTGCCCGTCGCCCGCGACATCGTGGAGCGCATGAACGAGGCCCGGCGCGAATTCGCGGCGGAACGCGGTTCGGACAGCCTCGTCCGGCTCATCAGCCTCCCCACGCTCTCCATCAACGTGCTCCCCGACCTGCTGTGCAAGGTCAAGGAAACGTGCGGCGATCTGCGGTTCGCCGTCAATCCCTTTCCCCAGAGCGTGGAGGAACATTTCTGCGCCCTGATGGACAACCGGGTGGACATGCTCCTCACCTACAAGCTGGACGAGTACGAGTCGGACAGCGAATTCCTGTCGCACATCGACTCAGCCACCGTCGCCGAAGAACGTTTTCTGCCCGTGATCGGCAGCGCGCTGGCGGAGCGGCTTTCCCCCGACGCCCCCGCCCTGCCCTACCTTTCCTACAGCAATTTCTCGTTCGCCAACCGCATCATCCTGCCGCTCTATGAAAAGACGCCCTGCGCGCTGCAATCCGTCTACGAAAGCAGCCTGAGCGAGGGCATCGTCAAAATGCTGGAAAAGGGCCTCGGCATGGCTTGGGTTCCTGAAACGCTGGTCAGCGATCAGCTCGAACGCGGCACCATCCTGCGCATCTGGGAGGACCGCCCGGACCTGAACGTTCGGGTCGCCATCAAGCTCTACCGGAACCGGGCCGTCCGAAGCCCCGCCATCGAACGTTTCTGGCAGGCCGTCCGATAACGGAGCATCCGGCGCGCCGAACGCACAAAGGCCGGGATCGCCATAATGGCGATCCCGGCCTTCATTCGGGTCAGGGGAGGGAGTGCCTAACCCAATTCAGCGACGGACTTGGCGTCTTCTTCGTCCGCATCCTGATCCTTCGTATTGAAGAGGAGCGGGCGGTCGGTGGTGCCGAGCAGCATGTACTGCATCTTGACGTGGGGAATGGCGTTCAATTCTCTGGCGCGGCTGAAGTAGAAGCCGGCGCCGAGGGCCACCCACACGAGCAGCATGATCCATGATTCAACGCCGATGGCGGCGGGAGAACCGGGGATGGCGAGCAGCATGAAGCAGGCGATGGCGGTGACGCCGCCGACGATGGCGACCGGCTTGCCCCACGGGGCCTTGGCGATTTCAGGATGCTGATCGACGAACTTGTAGGAAGTCATGCAGGTGAACAGGTAGGCGAGCGCGGTGCCCATGGCCGACATGTCGACGATCCAGTTCAGAGCGGAGCGACCGAACCAGGGAGCGATGAGGGTCAGGCAAAGAGTGAACAGCACGGCGTTGGTCGGGGTGCCGTACTTGGGATGCACCTTCACGAACCAGGGATGCAGGAACTTGCCGCGGCCCATGCTGAACAGCAGGCGCGTGGTGGCCATGAAGAAGCCGTTCATGCCCGTGAAAATGCCCGCCATAACCGGGACGGCGAGAATCGCGCCGCCGAACTTGCCGAAAGCCATGTTGGCGACGGCGCCGGTGGACCAGGTGTGGTTCTGGCCGAGAAGGTCGGTGTAGGGAATGATGATGGCGACGGAAATCAGCACGAGGCCGTACAGCGTGGCGCCGCAGATGATGGAATTGAGCATCAGGCGACGGGACTTTTCAGGCGGGAAGTCGAATTCTTCGGCGGTCTGCGGGATGGTGTCGAAGCCCACGAACAGCCAGGGGGTGATGGCGACGATGGAAATCACGCAGGCCCACCAGGAACGGCCTTCGGCGAACAGCGGGAACAGGTTGTCGATGCTGGCGGTTTCGGCGGAGAAGGTGCCCACGGCCAGAACCAGCACGCCGCCGGCGAGAGCGAAGGCGAGGATGAGCTGGAGGCTGCTCGCCATGTCCATGCCGCGGAAGTTCATGTAGCCGAAGAACAGGAAGACGGCGGACATCATGGCCAGTTCACCGGCGTACACGTCCCATCCGGCGACCGTATACATGTATCCCACGTCGAAGACGCCGGGGAGCAAGGCGCGGCTGAGCAGAGCCATGGCCGTGCCGTTGGCGGCGATAACGCAGAGATACCCGAGCACGAGCGCCCATCCGCAGATGAAGCCGCACTTGGTGCCGAAGCCGACGTAGGCGTAGGTGAACGAGCCGCCCGCCACGGGGTAGGCCTTGATGAGAACGCTGTAGCTCAGCGCGACGAAGCACAGCAGGCCGCCGCCGACGGCGAAGGCCAGAATGCTGCCCAGAGGACCGGCATCAGGCAGGAAACGTGTTCCGGGAAGAACGAAGCAGCCCCAACCGATGATGGCGCCCACGGCAAGAGCCCAGACTTCCGCCGGGCTCATTGTTTTTTTCAGTTCTTCGCGTCCGTTTTCAACATGTTCTGTGTTGCTCATGTCCGAAATTCCCTCTTTGTCTTGGCGTTTCAAGAGTGGTTCCACTGCGCTCTTTTTCGTTCACAGCCACGTGTCCCGGCTTTGAACGGAAAAGGACGCATCGTTCTCTATGGAACGTCGGGATTGTTCCCGAAGGCACTATCCTCTTAGCAAGTGCCGATCCAAAAGAACCGCACTGTCGACATTCCACCGCGTTTCTCGTGAATAATCCGCTGGAATAAAGGATAAAAAAAAATTGCTCGCGTTAGAATCGCGAGAATGTTCTTTCCGTCACAATGAGACACGAATGTCCCGTCAAAAAGTCGTTTTCCTCTATATTCTTTTTTTTAAGCAGGTTACAAAAGAGTACTCCCGTGGGGCATTTTTGTCCCACGGGACATTTTTGTCCCGTCATTCGGCATCCCCTTTTAGGGTACGCCGTATTCGCATGCCCGATTCGTCAAACGGACACGCCCGGTTGCCTCAGTCGCCCCCAATAGCGCCCGCGCCGCACGGCCCGTCACGGATTCGTCACAAAAATCCGTGTGAAAGGAACAACTTCTTGGCAACCGGGAACAAAAACGGTATGGAGTGGAAACAAGGGCCGACGCGAAGTGATTTTTCTGTCAACCGGGTTTTCGCGTTTTCCCCTCCACTTCTCACGAACAAGGATGACATCATGAGGCGCACACTGACCGGGCCGCTCGGCATTCTGGCGCTTGTCCTCTGCCTGACGGCGGGCTCATCCGCCGTGTCCGCCTCTCCGGGGCAGCTCATCCCCATCAGCACCGGCTGGCTCCCCGAACACGAGACCTTCCTCATCTGGTACGCCAAGCAACAAGGATGGGACCATCAGGAAGGGCTCGACATCCGGCTGGTCTGGTTTGAGTCGGGCAAGGCTCTGATCGCCGGAGCGGACACGTGGAATATCGGCGCGTGCAGCGCGTTCTCCATTCTGACCGGGCCGCATCCCGAAAACGTCGCCATCATCGGCATAGGCAACGACGAGTCGCTGGCGAACGCGGTCATGGTGCGCCGGGACGACCCGATCCTGAAAGTCAGGGGCTTTAACGACAGCTACCCGACTCTGTACGGACATCCCGCCAACGTGAAGGGCAAGACCGTACTCTGCCCCGCCGCATCCTCGGCCCAGTACCTGCTGACCAAATGGCTTTCCGCCTACGGTTTGACGCCGGGTGACGTGCGCATCGTCAACACGGACGCGGAACAGGGCTTGCGCGACTTCGTCAAGGGGACGGGCGACGCCGTCGTGCTGTGGGCTCCCTACAGTTACAGCGGGGACGAATACGGCCTGAAGGTCGCGGCGACGTCCCGTTCGGTCAATGCCCGCCAGCCCATTCTGCTGATGGCGGACAGGGCCTTCGCGGAAGCCGACCCGAAAGCCGTCTCCGCTTTCCTGCGGGTCTACCTGCGCGCCGTCCGCATGCTGCGCGAAGAATCCGTCGCCAACCTTTCCGAAAGCTACAAGACTTTCTATAAGGAATGGGCGGGGAAGGACATGACCGACGCCGAAGTGATCAAGGACATCACCATCCACCCGGTGTTCACTCTCGACGATCAGCTCAGGCTTTTCGACACCTCAAAGGGACGCAGCGAAATCCAGACCTGGCTTGAGGCCATCATCCGTTTTCACGAAGGAGCGAACGCTTCGCAAGCAAAAATCGACGCCCTCCTCAACCTCGTGACCGACAGGTTCCTGAAATGCGTCAAACGCCCCATCCCGGAATACCGGTAACCGCCCAGCGGGGACGACGGAAGCGACGCCTCAACGGAACAAAATATACTGTAGCCACGGCGTATTTCACACGTTGCAGCGCCAAATGACAAACCGCGCGTAAAAAAATGCCGAAAAATCTCCCCGGAAAGGTTGACGCCCCCCGCCGTTTGGGCTACATCCTTCTTCGCGCGATGAGCGCAACCATCTGGGTCATTAGCTCAATTGGTAGAGCAGCTGACTCTTAATCAGTTGGTTCGGTGTTCAAGTCACCGATGGCCCACCAGAAATTTCAGCCCCTTATGCTGTATAGCGTAAGGGGCTATTTCTTTTTGGGATAACACGGGAAAGGCAAGGCAAAGGCGTTTGGTCCAAGGTTTCCGCTCCCGGGTGCCCCTTTCCCCTCAAAGCCACTCTTCTTTTTGCCCCCATCCTCTTTTTTGATGGTATTTTCCCAGCTATCTGAAAAGCCACCCTCGATCAGGCTTCAGCATCACCCTGGGGCTCGCTCGTCATGCAGTCATCTCGGATTGCGTATCTCCCACTACCTCCTTTCCCGCTGAGAATTGCCGGTATTTTATAGTGAATGTCTTCCAGCGATACCAGTCATCTACGGACATATGCCATTCCAAGAACGGCGGTCATCCCGTAAAGGAAGACCGCCGTTCTGTATGGGGGAGAGGAGGAACTCTTACGCGAGAAGATCAATACGTTCCAAGGAGCTTTGGCAGGAACGTAACGACGCCGGGGAAAAGGATAAAGAAAATCACGAGAAGAATGAGCAGGAAAACATAAGGCAACGCCCCTCGCGCGACCTTTTCGAGCGGCAGTCCCGACAGGTTCATGGCAATGAACAGGTTCACGCCGAGAGGAGGCGTCAACAACGCGATTTCGTTGGTAAGCACCCAGAAGACGCCGAAGAATACGGGGTCGATGCCCACGGACTTGATGATGGGCAGGAAGACCGGCGCGAGCACCACGATGGTGGCGAGGGTTTCCATGAACATGCCGAGGAAGAACAGCAACGCGGCGATGAGCAGCAGAATCAGGATGGGGCTGGTGGTGATTTCCATCATGCCGGCGGCAAGCTGCTGCGGAATTTGATACATGGTGAGGAAGCGGCCGAAAATGGTCGAAACGCCCACCACGATGAGGATGGTGCCCGTGGAAATGTTGGCCAGCTTCATTGCGTTGAGCACTTCCGCAAAGGAAAGCTTCCTGGTAATGAAGAACCCCACAAACAGGGCATACCAGACGGCGACCACCGAGGCTTCCACCGGAGTGCATACGCCGGTGTAGATGCCGCCGAGGATGACCACCGGAGCCATGAGCGACCAGATATTCTTCACCACGGCCCGCCCGAACTCGGCCAGCGTGTGGTTGTGCATGGTGCCCTGATAGCCGTGACGGCGGGCGATCAGGTAGGCCGTGAGCATGAGGCAGACCCCGACGAACGCCCCCGGTACGAAGCCCGCGGTGAACAGCGCGGAAATCGACACGTTGGCGATGATGCCGTAGACGAGCATGGGGTTGCTGGGAGGGATGAGGATGCCGAGGGTGCCGCCTGTAGCCGAGATGCCCGCAGCGTATTCGGGGGAATAGCCGCGCCGGACCATCGAGGGAATCATGATGCTGCCCATGGCGGCTACGGTACCGGGGCCGGAACCGATCATGGAGGCGAAAAACATGCAGCCGAGCACGGTCACCATGCCGAGGCCGCCGCGGATGTGCCCGACAAGCATGGAGGCGACCTCAACGATTTGCGCCGCCATGCCGCCCCTGTCCATGAGCGCGCCCGCGAGTACGAACCCCACCACGGCCAACAGCGGAAACATGTCCGAAACCTTGAACAGGTCAATCATTACGAGCGAGAGCGGAATGTCGCTCAGAAGCAGTACCGCGATGGAGGCTACGCCGAGGGACACGAAGATCGGGGCACCTATGACGAGCATGACGACCATGACGATCCAGATGAGGATTTCCAGTTCCATCAGAACACCTCCTCGCTGGGCACGACGAGCTTGTCTCGTTTGGTGAAGATGCGCCACCAGCGTTCAAGAATGCGTATCGCCTGAAGCGTAAACGCCAGCGGGATGGCAATGAACACGTACCGCATGTCGAGCATCAGCGCGCCGGAAAGCATGGGGCGCTCGCCCATCTCAACGAGAAAGTCATAGCCGACGGAGATGATGATCGCGCAGAAGAGGAACCAGATGATGTCGGTGAGCAGCAGCAAGCCCGCCTGCATCATGCGGGGAAGGTATTTGATGTGGGCCGTAACCCTGATGTGCAGGTTCTTGTGGGTAGCGAGACTGGCGGCGAAGTAGACGAGATAGAGAAATACGAAACGCGAAACTTCTTCGGACCATGCTATCGTCCTGCCGCCGATGTATCGGTAAAGTACCTGCGTCATGAGCAGGGTCATGATGATGGTAAGAAACGCGCAACAAAGATAATCTTCAAGGTTGTCCCAGATGCGGGCGAGCGTCTTTTTCATAACCGGTTCTCACTGAAGAGGGGGATGGGGACCCGGCGGCCCTATGGGGGGGATGGCCGCCGGGAGGGGGAGACTCCTTATTGCGGACGCGTCCTGTTGAGCGTCTTCATAAAGGAATCGAGGAGAGTTATGTCACCGATCTTGTCGTAGAACTGCGGCCAAGTGCCCATGGCGGACTTGAGCCAGGCGTCCTCATCCTCGGGCTTGTCAAGAATCTCCACGCCCTTCCTGACCATGTCGGCCTTCAGTTCCGTTTCCATTTCGGCGATCATCTTGCGGTTGTTTTCAGTGGCGTAGCGACCGCCTTCGATGATGGCCTTCTGGACTTCGGGAGTCTGCTTCTTGAACCACGAGGCGTTCACAACGATGGGTCCAACCCACATCTTATAGTGGATTTCAGTGATGTACTTCTGGACTTCCTCAAACTTGTTGGAAGCGAAGACGGTATACGGGTTTTCCTGCCCGTCCACGACCTTCTGCTGGAGGGCGTTGAAGGTTTCGTCCCATGTCATGGGAGCGGGCTCTCCGCCCCAGGCGCGGAACGTGGCGATCATGATCGGATTGTTGGGCACACGAATCTTGAGCCCCTTGAGATCGGGCAGCGTGCGGATGGGGTGCTTGCTGTTGCTCAGCACGCGAAAGCCCTGCACGAGCCAGCCCACGGCCATGTTGCCGCTCTCGGCGATCATGCGCTTGTTGATTTCGTCCCAGTTGCCGTCGATGGCCTTGTAACAGTCCTCATAGTTCGTGAACATGTACGGCAGGTCGAAAACGCCCATCGAAGGGCTGAACGGCGTGGCGTTGTTCACGGCCAGCGAGGCCGCCTGCACGACCCTGTGCTGCACGTCCTGAAAGCTGCGTTCCTCACCGCCCAACTGCCCGGCAGGGTATATCTGCACTTCCACGCCGCCGTTGGTGGCCTTTTCCACATAAGCCTTGAAGTCGAGAGCCGCGGCATGATGCGGCTCCTTTACCATGGCCCCGGAACTATGGCTGTAGCGGATGACGACCTTTTTCTCCGCAGACGCGGTCGTCGGAGAGGCCAGAAGCGCCAGACCGGCAACACCAAGCGCAAACAGCTTTGCAAATCGGCACAGGTTCATACGTGTTCTCCTTTTACATAATAGGTTGAACATATTCGGAAGGACTTGGGCATACGGACCTTTCGCCCTTCCGCCTTGCGCATGCGCTGAACGTGGACAAGCCGGGACATATTGCAGCGTTTCGTTTCTAAAACGTTTTCTCGGCCTTTCTTTTCCTTTCTGGGACCATAACTGCCTTGAATAAAAATCTTTTTTCGTACAAGATAAAAATAAAAACGTTTATTCTATAAAAGTCTTTAATATTCAGTATATTATGAACAGTTATTTTGTAAAATAAAAATACGTTTTCATTTTAGACAAGCGGATTCTAATCTGTCAAGAGGGGAAGAGAAAGTTTTTTGTCTTCGCTATTACAAAAAACTCTATCCCCAGAAGCGCTCAAAACAAAAAAGATGATGTAATATAAGCATATTACATCTGCATTGGTACTGTTTTCCGGCTCCATGCTGATTGTCCTTCCGCATCTCGAAAGTGATGCTCTCCGTGGAAGGCCTCAAAACGGTCCCATTCATCTTT